>DAHWEW010000293.1:0-3129 GCA_027326225.1 Legionellaceae bacterium | reverse complement strand
CTTATCCCTTAGGAGAACGTGCCACTTTTGGGTTGAGTCTCGTTGCCCCTTTTGGTTTACAGACCAATTATAGTCATACGTCGCCTATTCGATATGAGGCCACACTCAGTAAATTTGAGACAGCAACACTTTCACCTGAGTTGGGAGGTAAATTAACTGATCATGTTTCTATTGGTGCGGGGCTTGATTTGCAATATGCACGAGTGAACTTCAATCGGATGGTTGGTACACCTGCTTTTATACAGTTTTTAGAAACGCTTGGCGAGCCTGTTAAGCCTGCTGCACTTGATACGTTAAGCGATAATGCTGGAGATTCTTTTGGCGTTGGATTTCACGCCGGGGCCTTGTTCATGTTTGATGATAATCACACTCGTTTAGGGGTAAATTATCAATCAGGAGTGAACCATAATTTTAGTGGAAAAAGCTTATTTACTGGTGGGTTAGCTGATCCTGACTTGAATATATTTTTTCCAGCTGAAGCCAACAGCAACTCTCGATATATCAGTGATTCCTTATCCAGCAATAATGTGCAATTACCAGAGGTAGTAACCTTAAGTGCCTACCAAGACATCAATCCCAAACTAGCATTGCTTGGCTCTGTGGTTTTCACGGGTTGGAGCACCTTTAAGTACATCACTTTGAATAATGTAGCAGCAGCGGCTCCACAATCAGATGGCACGAATGTGTTGACGACACTGAACTCAACGACCACAGAAGATTACCGTGATGCATGGCGTTTTGCACTGGGTGCCAATTACCATGTGACCGAACAATGGATGATGCGTGTTGGCGGTGGGTATGATCAAACACCAACCGTTACAGCTTATCGTGATGTGCGACTACCAGATACGGATCGATGGGCTTTATCTATCGGGGCTCACTATCAAATGAGACCTAGCATTGGTATTGATGCAGGCTATACATATCTATTTGGTGCAAATGATTCAGTCATCAATAATACCCAGGCGATTGGCGCGACTTCAACTTATAATGTTGATGCAATCGCTAAGAGTTATGCAAATCTCATTGGATTACAAGTCGTCTGGACAATCGATAAAGCTGAAGAAGGCATGATGAAATAAGAGCAATCGTTATCCTAGAAAAAGCAGTGCATGAAGCTAGGGGATAGCTGCTTTTTCTAGGGTAGTATATAGCCTAGGCGATAAGCCATACTCAGGCTATATTTTTCACTGAGCCTATTGGCTCAATATCAAACAATGCTGGTGCTAATTCTGAGAGATGGTGGTTTCACCTGGTCCATTGACTGTGATGGTGTAACCATTCGCACTCACTTGTTTAGGCGTAATATCACCCGACGCTAGATCCAGACTTAAAGTACCAATGGTCACAGGGTTTGGAGTATCTGTTGCCATTTTGATTAAAGCAGTACATTTTCCTGCCGTAGTATGTCCAAAACAAGCCATCTTAACAATTGTCCAAAAAACAGCGCCATTAGAATGCGGTTTGGTTGGATGCTGCGATGGGATGCTGCCATCCACATAAGCATTAGATTCTACATCTGTCATATTGTGGGTGATCAATTGCTTTGGGGCGGCTAGCGCTGTACCCATGAATACGGCTAGAGATCCTGCTGTTAACGTTGTGATTAGGCGATTCATTTCCTGTTTCTCCATATGATTCTAGAACATTAGTCATCTTCGCTACGAGGTCAACTGCTTTTTCTAGGATGGGATAGTCAAAAAGACTTTATCATTAATGGGTGATGCTTGATAGATGAGAGGCAATAAAAATATTGCTTGTAAATGGGTTAGATTAGATGGTACTCAGACTCTAATTGGAATATAATGACGAAATTTAGTACAGAAATGGTCTCATGAAAAAAGAAGATTTTAGTTTTATTCTCCCACCAGAGTTAATAGCGCAATACCCTTTAGCCAATCGCCCTGATTCCCGTTTGTTAAAATATGATGGTAGTACGAAGCAGTATGAGCATCAGCTTTTTAAAAATATAGTTGATTGTTTACAGCCAGGCGATCTCTTGGTCATGAATGATAGTAAAGTGATTCCTGCGCGCTTGTATGGCACTAAAGCCAGTGGTGGTAAAGTTGAGTTATTGATTGAGAGAATGACGACATCTGATGCCTTTTGGGCCCATATCAAAGCCAGCAAGTCACCAAAACCAGGTACTTTGATTTATTTGGAAAATGATTGGTCTATAGAAATCATAGAAAAATGCGATGATTTGTACCATTGCACGCTCAATGGTGATGTTGATACCATGCTTCATCAAATAGGTCATATCCCGTTACCTCCATATATTACAAGAAAGGATGAACCTTTTGATTTGAACCGTTATCAAACGATATATGCAAAACATAAGGGTTCAGTGGCCGCTCCTACTGCCGGATTGCATTTTGATGAAACAGTTATGGCAGAGTTAAAGGCTAAAGGTGTTTTGGTGGCTTATACAACTTTGCACGTTGGAGCGGGTACCTTTCAACCTGTACGTTGTGAACAAATCAAAGATCACAAAATGCATCGAGAACAGTTTACAGTCAGTGAAGCAGTTTGTGACAGAGTGCATCAAACGCGACTTGCAAAAAAGCGGGTGATTGCTGTGGGTACGACAGCCCTTAGAAGTTTAGAAAGCGCAGCTTTACAGGGTAAATTACAAGCTTGTACAGGGGATACAGATATTTTTATCTATCCAGGGTTCCAATTTCAAGTATGTGACGGATTACTCACCAATTTTCATTTACCTGAATCAACGCTCCTGATGTTAGTGTCTGCTTTTATCGGATATGAAAAAGCGATGGAGCTATATCGGATTGCGATTGCTGAGAGGTATCGGTTTTTTAGCTATGGTGATGTTAGTTTATTATTGAGGTGATATGAAGGCGTTAGAACATATTTCAAATCGTATGGTTCCTATTTGTACGTCTGAACATGGAATGTCTTTAACGGCACAAAATTGGCAAGAGGTTGGGATAGAAATGCTATCCTTTCACTTGGAGACATTGTTAATCAAACCTGGTTTTGATCTATTAAGCACGTTGCCTCATTTAGCGTCTTATGTAGGGTGGGCAAAACAGTTGGTATTGAATGCAAGGTTCATTCCTAAGAATCCAGATGATGAGGTATATGAGTTTCGTTCTCATTTTGATGGAC
>DAHWEW010000292.1:0-3157 GCA_027326225.1 Legionellaceae bacterium | reverse complement strand
TGGCGCTGGTTGTTTTAGTGAATCAATTGCTCACCGGCCTCTGGCTCATGATGTTTTATACACCAACCGTTACACAAGCCTTTAGTTCGGTCGAAATGATGATGCGTGATGTCAATTATGGTTGGCTGTTGAGATACATGCACTCAACTGGTGCTTCTGTCTTGTTGATAGTGATTTATCTCCATATGTTTCGAGGACTGCTTTATGGTTCTTATCAAAAGCCACGAGAATTGGTTTGGTTGATTGGGATGGGGCTGTTTTATTTGTTATTAATAGAGGCTTTTTTCGGTTATTTACTCCCATGGGGGCAGATGTCATATTGGGGGGCTCAAGTTTTTACCTCGTTGATCGGCGCTATTCCTTATGTGGGTAAGACGTTGATGAATTGGGTTCGCGGTGATTACGCTGTTGCGAATGCGACATTACACCGATTTTTTGCTTTACATGTGATGGGCGTGCCTTTTTTAATTGTATTTTTAGTTTATCTGCATGTGATTGCATTACATAAAGTGGGTTCAAATAATCCAGAAGGAATTGACATTAAAAAGTATGTTGATAAACAGGGTAGGCCACTTGATGGGATACCGCTGCATCCTTATTACACTTTGAAAGATGCTTTTGCTATTATTTTATGCTCAATTGGTTTTTTTGCAGTGGTGTTTTTTGTTCCTGATCTTGGAGGATATTTTCTGGAGCCTGATAATTTTGCGCCAGCAAATCCGATGATGACGCCCGATCATATTGCTCCTGTTTGGTATATGGCGCCTTTTTATGCCATTTTGCGAGCCGTTCCTTCTCAATTAGGGGGAATTGTGTTGATGGGCTGTTCCATGGTGCTTCTGTTGTTTATGCCATGGATCGACAAAAGCCCCGTGCGCTCTATGCGTTATAAGGGTCAGTATTCTCGCATTGCATTGACACTCTTCTGTGCCAGTTTTTTGATGCTAGGATATTTGGGAACGGTCGAGGTGACTCCTTTTAAGCAATATTTGGCGCGTATAGCATCATGTACCTTTTTTGCATATTTTATATTGATGCCTTTTTACAGTCGCTTTGAACATCATCGCCCTGTGCCAGAGAGGATATGATGCGAAAAAATAGCGATATCAAAGAAGTTAAAAAAAATCGAGTCGCGATTGTTAGGGAGCGGGTGAAAACGAGCAGTTATATCGGCGTTTGGTGGTTTGCTCTTGTTCTGGTTCATGCAGCTGAACCGCCTTTGTTGAACATATCTGTTGATATAAGCGATAAAGCGGCCCTACAACGAGGGGCAAAATTGTTTATGAACTATTGTTCAGGATGTCATTCGTTGCGTTATTTGCGTTATAATCGTATGGCCCATGATTTGGGGTTGACAACATTTGATGGCAGCATTGATGCCGATTTGTTGAAAAGTAATTTGATTTTTACACAAGCGACTATTCATGACCCTATTCAGATTAGCATGCCTGAGGTTGATGCACGTCAATGGTTTGGACGCTTACCTCCTGACCTTTCACTCACGGCGCGTGAACGAGGTGTTTCATGGGTTTACACTTTTTTAAACAGTTTTTATGCAGATAGTACACGTTCGTTTGGTGCGAATAATCGACTGGTACCTAATGTCGGGATGCCAAATGTCATTGTGCCTCTTAGAGAGGATAGCCAAATGACTCAGCAACAGCTTGAGGCGTCTATCAAAGACTTAGTTACTTTTTTAAGTTATGTTGCTGAGCCTTTCAAAATCGAGCGACAGCGAATGGGCTGGGTTGTACTACCTTTTTTATGTTTATGTTTGGGTGTGGTTGGGTTACTTAAAACAAAATGGAGGTCATAACAATGGATCAATTCATCGCTTTTTTTCTTAGTAAATTTCCAATGGTCATGACAGTATTTGCATTGTTAATCAGTTTATTCAGTATTTACAGAAATCCTAATCGTTCTAAATCGGAAATTATATTAGGTAATGTGTTCTTTTTTGCCGTTGGTTTATCTGGATTGTGGGGATTTATATGCCATGCATTTTATTCTAACATGGCGTCTCAATATATTGGTTGGCAGAGTAGTCCTTTTGAATTTGAGGTCGCTGTTTCTAATTTAGGAATGGGTCTGGTTGGTCTGTTTGGTTTGAGAGCGACGAAATCTTATCGAATTGCCGGTACTCTTTATACAACCAGCTTTTTATGGGGAGCTGCATATGGACATATTGTTCAAATGATACAGACGCATAATTTCGCTCCAGGAAACGCGGGGTTCATTTTTTATAATGATTTAATTTTGCCGTTGATTCTTATCATTTTTATCTTACAAAATGATGATCGTCGAGCTTAAGGTTGGATTCATTTTTAAGTATCTTGGGTATAGATCTTGGTAAGATTTAGTCTATAATTAAAATACCAATAAAAGTGCTATATGGTGACATTATGGACAAGGACATGGAAGTTTTGGATATTTATCAACGTTCGATATCTAAAAAAGAAAAAATTCGATTATTAGAGGAACTGGCGCTGGACATCGTCAATGAACTTGAAGCGCAGGATCAGAATATGCATCCTGAACTTCAAAATACCTTATCAGAAGGCCTCAGATTAGCTCGAAATTGTATTCGAGAATTGCGAGCGGCTTAAACTCTAATCGATTGATTTTTGTTGTTTTTTTAGCAGACGACGGGTCTCGATGATTTGTGAAACCTCTCCACCAATATGTGTTTCTCCCCGGGCCTTTGCTAATTGACTTTGTTTTTCTCGCTCAAGATAACGTTGTTTTTGGGATTCACTTTGTTTATCAATACAATGGGGGCAACTAACGCCACGTACAAAAGCTGGACTTTGTTTATCTCTGTCGTTTATTGGAAATCGGCAGGCGTGGCATTGGTCATATTGACCTTTTTCCAGGGAATGGTTGACTGTCACGCGTTCATCAAATACAAAGCACTCGCCTTCCCACAGTGATTCTTGCTCAGGGACTTCTTCCAAATATTTTAAAATACCACCTTCTAGATGATAAACTTCTTCAAAACCTAATTCTTTGAGATAAGCGGTTGATTTTTCGCATCGAATGCCCCCGGTACAAAACATGGCAACTTTCTTGTGTTTTTGTGGATCTAAATGCGTTTTTACAAACTCTGGAAACTCCCGGAACGTATCTGTTTTAGGGTTGAGGGCACGTTTAAACGTAC
>DAHWEW010000291.1:0-3158 GCA_027326225.1 Legionellaceae bacterium | reverse complement strand
AGCAACGGATCTCTCCATAGAAGCTATGCCTGAACTCTTTGAAGGCATTGAAGTCACAAGCACAATCTCTTCACAATTTAGTAGAGAATGGGGTCTTTCCCCAATGACCAAGGTGGTTGGAGGTGGGGGTGATAATACAAGTACTGCTGTTGGAATTCAGGTGATTGAAAAAGGAACTGCATTTTTATCCTTAGGCACCTCAGGAGTATATTTTGTTGCCAGTGATAGCTATCAAACAAATCCAGAAGGTGGTGTACATAGCTTTTGTCATAGCTTGCCTCATCGTTGGCATCACATGACCGTCCATTTAAGTGCTGCAAGTTGTTTAAGTTGGTTTGCTAAAAACGTTAACCAAAATGAGTCCCAATTGTTGGCAGAGAGTGAAGCCATCCCCCACAATCAAGACGAATTATTATTTTTACCTTATTTGTCAGGGGAAAGAAGTCCCCATAACAACCCTTTTGCCCGCGGTGTTTTCTTTGGATTAAGTCACCAAACCACGCGCGCCCACATGACTCAAGCCATTCTGGAGGGGGTAGCTTTTGCATTTGCAGATGGACAAGACAGCATGCAAAAAGCAGGGATTAGTATCAATAAGGTATTTACAGTAGGAGGAGGCTCAGAGAGCCTCTATTGGGGAAAAATTTTAGCAAGCGTTTTATCTCAACCCTTGATTTATCATAAAGATCGTCGACTGGGGGCCGCAACAGGTGCTGCTTTCTTAGCTAGTTATGCCTGCAATAACGAGCCCTATCATAGCCGTTTGGATGAATCCAAGATAGAGTTTGTCATCTATCCAGATGATGAGTTATCAAGCCAATACCTCACAAAACGCCAACGATTTATGGAGTTGTATCAACGTTTAGAATCATTTTTTATATAAGGAACTAGAATGATGTCACCTTTTTTTGAAAATATTCCACCCATTCGTTATGAAGGTCATGAAACAAAAAACCCCCTTGCCTATCGATATTACGATGCAGATAGAATTGTTCTTGGAAAAACCATGGCAGAACAGTTACGTCTTGCCGTTTGCATGTGGCATACTTTTTGCTGGTCTGGACAAGATATTTTTGGCGAGTCCACCTTTAAAAGACCATGGCATGTCAGCAAAGAACCACTTGCACAAGCCGAGCTTCAATTACAAGCATCGTTTGAATTTATCAGCAAATTAGGGTTGCCATACTTTACGTTTCATGACCGTGATGTCGCACCAGAAGGCAATAGCATCAGAGAGTTTCATTCCAATCTTCAGCATATCGCTTCAAAAATGGCAGAAGAAATGGCGCATAAAAAAATCAAATTACTCTGGGGAACTGCCAATTTAACTCATCATCGCCGTTATATGGCAGGAGCTGCAACCAATCCTTCCCCTGAAGTATTTGCCTATGCTGTGGCACAAGTCAAACACACCTTTGATGTCACCCACGCGCTCAACGGTGAAAATTATGTCTTGTGGGGTGGTCGCGAAGGATACGATACCCTATTAAATACAGATCTCAAACGAGAGCAAGATCAACTGGCACGTTTTCTTTCTTTATTGGTCGACTACAAACACAAGATAGGATTCAAAGGAACTCTTTTGATTGAACCCAAACCGTGTGAACCGGCGAAACATCAATACGATTTCGATACCGCCACAGTATTTGCATTTTTACAAAAATATCATTTAGACAAAGAATTTAAAGTAAACATCGAAACCAATCATGCCACCTTAGCTGGGCATAGTTTTCCACATGAAGTCTGTTATGCCATTGCAAATAACCTATTTGGCAGCATTGATGCAAATCAAGGTGATCCACAATTGGGTTGGGATACCGACCAATTTCCAATGAACGGTGGCGATATGACCCTTGCGCTTTATTATATTTTGAAAAATGGGGGTTTTACCACAGGTGGCTTGAACTTTGATACCAAACTTCGTCGACAAAGTATTGATCTTGAAGATATGTTTTACGGTCACATTGGTGGTGCTGATAGTCTCGCTCGCGCATTGTTATCTGCAGAGCAATTGATAAAACGAGGCGATCTCCAAACCTTTGTAGAGCAACGCTATGCTGGCTGGCAATCCGATCTAGGCAAACAACTGTCTTCATCTGACATGGATTTTGAACAAATTGCAGCATACGTGTTGCAAGAAAATAGAGAACCTAAATTGGTATCAGGCCGACAAGAATGGTTGGAAAATAACGTGGTCTTTGGTTCTTAGCGCCCAGACTTCAGTTGACTTAAACAGCGGAGATAATCTCCGGCAATATCTAACCCGGTTTCTGCTTCAATTTCTCGAATACACGTGGGGCTTGTGACATTGATTTCTGTGAGATAATCTCCTATCACATCAAGCCCCACAAAATATAATCCCCGTGCCTTTAAGGTAGGACCAACTTCACTACAAATCCATCTGTCTCTATCAGTCAATGGAACCACTTGACCCGACGCCCCTGCTGCTAAATTGCCACGTAACTCGCCTGGAAATGGGATCCGAGCTAAACCATAAGCCACCCGCTCACCATCAATCATCAGTATTCGCTTATCTCCACCCTTGCTGATTTCAGGAATATACTCTTGAGCCATCACACTCACCGTTTGACCATGAGTGAGTACTTCTAAAATAACCGACAAATTTCGGGCATCTTCATTGACGTGAAATACAGAGCGTCCCCCCATGCCTTCTAGTGGTTTAAAAATCACATTTTGATGGGTTTTCCAAAACGCCCGCAATCGGCTCGTATCGCGACTCACCAACGTAGGAGGGCAGCACTGTGGAAAATGAAGGGTAAAGAATTTTTCATTGGCATCGCGCAAACTTTGTGGTTTATTAGCAACCAGTACGCCTTCTTTTTCTGCCAGCTCCAAAGCATAAGTAGCATAAATATACTCCAAATCAAAGGGCGGATCTTTACGCATCAAAATGATATCAAATGCAGTCAGTGGCTTGACGCCCTGCGAGGAAACATGGGCCCAATCTTTAGCCTTCTCATCTCCCACTTTGATAGCATACACTTCTGCAAAAGCATGACCTTCTTGGCAGAATAAATCATTGAGGGTGAAAAACACACAAGACCAACCTAGCGCATGAGCACTTTTGATCATCTTTACAGTTGAGTCTTTATAAGGTTTTAAGGTATGAAGGGGATCCATTAAGATGGCAAGCTTCA
>DAHWEW010000290.1:0-3171 GCA_027326225.1 Legionellaceae bacterium | reverse complement strand
CTTCCTCCTCCAGAGCGCTAATTTTATCTAAAAGTTCCATACTCAACCTAAAGGTGATTTGATGAGTGCTATAGGTTTTGTCAAACTACAACCATGAAACCTTCATCACAATAATTGATAACTAAAGCTGATTTTACAACGGTTAGTGTCTGCGCGTAAAATAGCTTATTATTTCTCTTTAACAATCGGCATTTGATGTCTCACGCAACCTTAGAACAGTCAGGCTTACTCTCCCAGCAAAAAAATCAATCGAGCACGTGGAATCAACCTATTCCTCTGACGCATGTGTTAAACAATGAAACCCCATACCCTTTTGATGCCTTACCCAGTGCTGTGCAACAAATAGTCAATTCCTACCAATGTTATGGTCAACAACCTTTATCCTTAGTGGCATGTGGTGCCTTGGCTAACCTGTCTTTAGCATGCCAAACTTTGGCCAATGTTGCCCGTGACGCCTACCTGGTTAGCCCTGTTTCACTCTATTTTCTGGTCATTGCAAGCTCTGGCGAGCGCAAGAGTGCTGCTGATAATGTTTTTTCTAAAGCCATCCGTCAATGGGAAGCGACTATCCGTAAAAAACGCGAACCCGAACGATTGAGCGCGTTAACCCAACACAAAGCTTGGCAGATGGAACGAGATGGGCTACTCACCCAAATTAAACGTGCCGTATATTCCGGTGAAGACAGCGATAATTATAAAAATTTATTAGACGAACTGGTTCACCAAGAGCCAGACATACCCATACAGCCCACCCTTTACTTTGAAGATGCAACCCAGGAAGCTTTGGCAATCCATCTTGCCCACGGTTGGCCAAGTGCATCCCTCTGGTCAGATGAGGCAGGCATTATCCTCGGCAGTCACAGCATGCAATCCAACCCCATGCGATTTGTCGCGTTACTCAATCGTTTATGGGAAGGAAAATCCTTTGCCGCACATCGCAAGACCTCTCAAAGCTTTATCATTGAGCATAGACGCCTTACCTTAAACCTAATGATGCAACCTCTATTATTAGATCAGATGATTAGTCAGGCCACCGGAATCAGCCGTCAAAGCGGTTTTTTGGCGCGCTGCCTTCTCGCCTACCCAGACAGCACCATGGGAACACGATTTTATCAAGACCCACCCGCACAACTTGAAGGATTAAATGAATACGAGCAACGCATTAAAGAGTGTCTGGATCAATCACAACGATTAAACCAAACAGGTTGCATTAATCTACCCATACTAAAAATGAGCTCTCAAGCAAAGCACTCGTGGATTCAGTTCTTTAACAGCATTGAAGCAGGATTGAATGCCCAAGGCCAATGGATAGAAATTAAGGACTTTGCAAGCAAAGCAGCTGAAAATTCGGTACGTCTTGCCGCCCTCTTTCATCTCTTTTCAGGAAAAACAGGTGACATTAGTGTGGAGCATATCGAGCAGGCTATTACGTTAATGAACTGGTACTTATTTGAGGCAAGACGCCTTTTAGAACCACAGTCAACCCAACCCAATCTTGACGATGCCAGAAAGCTGCTTGTTTGGCTCTTGGAGCAAAGGCCACAAACCACAACGCCCAGAAACATTTTGCAATTTGGCCCATTGCGTAACAAGGTACAAAGAGACAATGCCTTGGAAACTCTGATAGAACATCAATACATACGCCTAGTAAAAACAGGGAATAAAACTCGTATTGATATGAATTCCTGGTGCAAATAATCGGAATCGAATCTCAATCTTTGCTACAGTTGCTACACTCAGGTATTTCAGGCTTAAACCGAAGCATTTCCTTACTTAAAATGTGTATTTACTCAATAAATACACTAGATTAACCCGATGTACACTTTTGTCATTTACACCAATTTGCGTAGCTTAATCTATGCTACGAAAATGCTACATCAAGCTACACTTCTTTCTAAAACTCTAAAATCACATCCGCTTATGGCCCGGCTATATTTTTGTGATAACAACTTTAGTGAAGTCGACTTCTGAATGTCGTGCATACCACTTCTGAAAAAGACAGCGTCATCAAAGTGCGCTGTATAATTTGATCGCATAAAAATTGTATTGTACAATACAAAAATGAAGACAAAAGCCTATCAAAGTCCGACCGAAGAAACTTACACCGAACTGCAATCCGCCTATGATTTCTTTAATAAAACATTATTTAATCAGACGCTCCCACCCTCTTTAATCACCTTGCAGCGGCATGGCCGCTATTATGGCTACTTTTCACCTAAGCGTTTTAAACACCGCAATGAAGAAACAACCACAGATGAGATCGCCATTAACCCCGATTACATACACCAAGTTGGCATCATTGAAGTACTCGCTACACTTGTCCATGAAATGGTACATTTACAACAAGCCCATTTCGGCTCCCCTAGTCGAAGTAGATATCACAATAAAGAATGGGGAAAAATGATGGAGTCTGTAGGTCTTATTCCATCAGATACTGGCAAGCCTGGTGGGAATAAAACAGGACAATCCATGTCTCACTACATTGAGCCTGATGGATTATTTGACATCCATTGCCGCCAATTAATAGAACAAGGAATTAATCTCTACTGGGGTGATCGCTTTGGTAAGAATGAAGCAAAACCCAAAAACGGACGCCTGAAATATACCTGCTCTATTTGTAGATTAAATGCTTGGGCAAAACCTGATTCCTCACTTATTTGTGGAAAATGCCTTGAAATACTTCAAGTTAGCAATGTCTGATGACGTAACTCTATTTCGCTGAGTTCCCTAGCTTTCATTGAAGAGAACTTCTGAAGGTAACATCTAGTTTGATAATTAATCAGCTACCTAAATAATTCAGAGTGAGATCCTGTTCTTGTTAACTCCAATAGCTCCACAGCATTATTATTTGTCACACGATAAATTAATAACCAATCAGGCATTAT
Source organism: Legionellaceae bacterium (assembly GCA_027326225.1). Taxonomy (GTDB): domain Bacteria; phylum Pseudomonadota; class Gammaproteobacteria; order Legionellales; family Legionellaceae; genus DAHWEW01. The sequence goes on along the minus strand of DAHWEW010000290.1, from coordinate 286 downwards.
GTGGCACTCTCTATAGCCATTATAATCCCCTACCAAAGCATGATCACGATTTTTTTGAGGTAGTGCCTCCTGGCGCTGTAACTTTTCTATAATATCATCTATTAACTCTCGATCTTTTCCTTGCTTGGTTACTCTTTTTAAATCTTTTTTAAACTTGGTACTTGGCGCGAGTTTTAATAAATTAACCATTATCAATGTCATTCCACAAATCTTTCATAGAATCATAGGTTTTTACCTTGCCTGAATCGAGCTCCCTCATCGCTGCAACCGTTTCTTCATTAGGTAG
>DAHWEW010000028.1:0-12765 GCA_027326225.1 Legionellaceae bacterium | reverse complement strand
ACCAGCTAGATATGAAAGATGGCTATCTCACCATTCGTTCAGGATTACAAGGGATGGCAACGGCTACGAATATACCTGGCGTTTTTGCCTGTGGTGATGTCGCGGATCATGTGTATCGTCAAGCCATCACATCGGCAGGTTTTGGCTGCATGGCAGCACTGGATGCTGAGAAATATCTAGATGGATTGTAGGATATGTTAATTGCTCTATAACACTTACGTACCGCGCATAAAGCACGGTACGTAAGTGTTTAAATTTTGTGAGGATCTCTTCAGTGATAAGCCGCAGTACGTCGGCACTTTTGAGGATGTCGAGAAATGAATGGTCAACACACCCTAGACTCAAAGCGTGAAAAAAATGATTTACAAGTTAACATAAAGAATGTTTAATACCCAATTCATACCAACAACAAAATAACGTAACTTCTCAATAAATTCGAGAAAATCCGTCATCCCGAACGGAGTGAGGGATCTCCGAACCAGGCATAGGGCTACTTCCAGGAGATCCCTCACTCTGTTCGGGATGACGTTTCCTAAGGTTATTGAGAAGTTACAAAATAACTGCCTAACTAATGACTAAACAGTTACAGAGCATGGGGGATAAATTGAAATGTTAGATTCAGGTTTTTTTAAAAGAATAAATCCCTTTAATATGAAAAGCGGTTGGCGTTTTGGGGTACAAGCTTATAATTTAGTAGCTTTATGTCTTGCTACACAGGACCTCATCAATAATCCGGATGCCACTTGGTCCACTGAAGGCGCGGATGCTTTTATTCATTTGTTCACCCTATTCAGTTTACAAGAACAAGCGAATGTATGGTTGAATATCAGTTCAGCCACATTGAATCTCATGCGAATCGGCGCCATTTGGGAAATTGCAACCGCTGGTTATTTAGATACCCCAATGCCTATATTTGTTCTAGATGCGCTCTCTCATGCCATCAATACCATCACTTCTTTAAAAACAGAAGTTGAAAGCAGCGCGCCACCTCCATCACCGCATATGAACTAATCACATTTAAACATACAAGGGAATTATGAATGAGTTATCCTAAATACTATGCAACTTATTGTGTGATGGATGGTGAGGCAGGTGCGAACCCCTTTTGGCATGCTTGTTTGCTCTTATCTACGCAAGAATCAGAAAAATCGCCAGTCCAAGTCATTGATTCAGTTGGCTTTTACAGCCAACCCAGCACCACAACCAATCCCTTCATCAAGGCATACAAATATGTACTTGGTTTTCGAGTCGACTTGCAAGATAGCCATGGGATTTTAAAACAAGAATATATGCGTGATCTGGATGGAAATGGCCTACATGGGGTTAGTTTTTCTGCAACAAAAGAACAATTCGAACAACTCAAATCTCTTTGTACTGAAAAAATAAAAGACGAACAAAAAGCTATTGCCGAATTAAATCTACTCTTACACAATGAGGGCGTTTGGGCAAATGGCTACACACGCTTTATCAAAGAAAAATCTTTGGCTGAATTACAAGAGCGTGCCCCACGCCTAAAACCTTTTCACATCACCATGACACTCAACAGTAATGGGTTTGATAGTAGTGACTCGTATGCTTGTAAAAATTATGCGCTTGATCTGTTATTAGAAACAAACATCATTAATGAAGCAACAAAAACCGATGTGTTAGGTCACATCACCACACGTGCTTTCCCACGCTTTTGTGGTGTGGAGCTGACTCCCATGAGATTAGTCAGTACAGGTGAGCCTGAAAAAGAAATATCGAAAAGAACAGGAAGAGTATTTTACAACCGCAAATGGGGTGAAAAAAATAAGTTGCTTTGGGCGACTCCTGTACAAGAAAATCAGCCAATCACTCGTAATGAACTCCGAGCGACTGAAGACAGACATCAAATCATCAAAAACATGCTAACTCGAATCAGAAAGACGGAGATCCAGCTGCTGCGTAAAATTGCCGAGTTGGAAAACACCGCCACTGGACAGATTCATAAGGAGCGATTAACTGAGCAGCTCACACGCGTACAAAGTCTTTATGAGAAGTTTAGCCTATCTCATGAAAACAAATTACCTCATGCTTTAACTGAAAAAGTGGTGCACGCTGAAACAACTCTGAACGTTGCTACGCTAACATTGACGCCTGAAAGAGTAGATTATCATTTTATGTTGCGAGCCTATGAAAGCATCTATATGCGTAGCGCTCTTGTTTGTCTCCTCATCTTAATTGCGGCTTGCGCATTCTTTAGTAATCCCATCGGTGTGGCCTTGATAACCACCTCCGGATTGGTTGCAGGCCATCAATTGTATCGCTTTTTCCAAGAGGAAATCGACTATGCAAAGATGCATGCGGACTATACTGCTTTTCAACACAGCAAACACCCCTTTGCACCAAAAATAGAGACCGAAGACGAAAGTGCTGTTACGCTAACAGCATCTTAAACGATTAGATTAGAAACAAGTCTTAGTGCCACTCCGGAATGACGTTTCCCGGAGTTATTGAGAAGTTGCTAAATTTTGTGTGGCACGCTCAGACACAAGCCATGGTAGGTAGAAGCTGGGAAGCAATGGTCAACACATCCGCTAGGAGCATAAATTGGAACGGACTAAGCATAAATGTAGCATCTCTGGTGGGGCCATTTTAAGGCAATTTTTAGAGATCAACCAAATTTCTTATGTATTTGGCAATCCAGGGACCACAGAAACGACTTTCCTCTCGGCCTTGTCGGGCTCAAAAACAGAATATATTCTCTCTTTGCACGAGTCTTCTGCGACTGGAATTGCAGCAGGTTATGCTCTCATCACCAAGAAACCCGCCGTTGTGAATATACACACTTTTCCTGGATTGGCAAATGCGCTTTTTAATATGAAAAATGCTTACGATTCAGGTATTGGGCTCTTAGTCATTGCAGGGCAACAAGATACAAGATTTTTAATACATAATCCGGTATTAGCAGCATCGAACACAGAGTTAGCGAAAACCACAACAAAATATGCTTATGAAGTTGCTCGGATTGACGATCTTCATATCGCTTTACAACGTTGCTATGTCCAAGCAACCCTTGAACCTAAAAAACCCGTATTTTTATCTATTCCCATGAATATTATGAATTTAGAAACTCATCAAGAGATTTCTTTTCGACATACGAAAATAATTGATGATTGTGTTCCTGAATCGTTACAAGATGTCTTAACCGCGCTCATGAACGTACCAACTGGGAAGTTGGTTATCATTGCAGATTATGCTGTGGGGGCATGTGGAGCCATAGATGAACTAAGTCTCTTGGCACAACATCTCCATGGGGATATCTATTCGGCAGCGTTTCATGTCGAAGGGGTCGTCAATCCACAGAGCCCTAATTATCGTGGACAACTCCCAGTCACCACAGCGGAGATCCGACACATTCTTTCTCAATACGATACATTGCTATTGCTCGGTGAAAAAATAGATACTTTTTTATATACGGGAGAACAGGCCTTACCGCCTACATTGAAAATGATTCATATTTCTCCCGTTGCTAATCAACTGGGATTTGATTACCCCGTTGATATTGCTGTTTGTGGTCATTTGAAGGCAACCTTACGAACCATTTTGACAGCATTAGGCGCGCAACTTACTCTTCACACACCACTGACCAAACCCTCTACTGATCTCAAAGCGCTACAAAACATGTATGCTGCTTCAGACAGAGATCCAACTGATCAAGTTCTCTTGGAACTACTCCAACAATTAGATAGAACATTGCATTTGGTCACGGAGGGCTCTGCAGAAGATTCTATTGTTCAAGATATTGCAATCAAATTAAATTTTATGAATGTCCACTTTTCACCCCGTGGAGGTGGTCTAGGCTGGGCAATGCCCTTAGCAGTTGGAATTGCATTGGCTACCTCTTCTCATGCGATTTGTTTTGTTGGAGATGGGGGTAGTTTATTTTCTATCCATAGCATTTGGACAGCAGCAAAACATAAAATTCCAGTCATTTTCATTTGTTTTATCAATCATGAGTATCGAATTCTAAAGGATTTGTGGTGTATTGAAAAAAATATAGCGTTTGATCAAGCCAATTTTATTGGTTTGGATTTTAATAACCCAGAAGTCAATATAGCTTCTATAGCTTCTGGTTTTGGGGCAAGAATTGATGAATGCAATCATTCTAAAGATGTTTCTGATTGTTTAAAAAATGATTTTGCACATCAAGGACCTACGTTTATTCTCATCAACCGGCGTTGACCCGTGCAAATTTCTCCTACGTTTTAGCCGTCATTGCTGTGCTCTGCTTGACTCATGTGTTATTATTTGTACATTCTAATGGTTACGAACACGTACTTAATGCTTATCAAACACTTATTTTTCATCTTAATTGCTGCTGTTCTATATACAAACACGAGCTTCGCCGGAAATAGAGAACTTGCCATCACGATTGACGATCTCCCATTCGTTGGAGAAAGTAAAAATTTTCATTTAGAGATGATCATCAATGCCATCAAAACTGGGGTCGTGCCTGTGACTGGATTCATTATCGCTAAGGAAGTCACGCCGGAAAACTTGCCTATGTTACAAAAATTTCATGATGCGGGTTTAGGTCTTGGAAATCATACCCTATCTCATGCCAATTTAAATAGGATGCGGGCTGATGCCTATATCCAAGAAATTGAAACAGCTGACAAAATTTTATCCCCTATTCTGACTCAGCCTAAATTCTTTCGCTATCCCTACCTTGTGATGGGAGATGGGTATAAAAAAAACCAAGTCATGAAATACTTGGCTTCCAAAAACTATCAAATTGCGCCCATCAGCATCGATAGCAAGGATTTTATGTTTAACCAACTCTTACTAGCCGTTCCAGAGCAAGATAGACGCCAATTTCTAACAGTGTTAAAGCCTTGTTATCTTGATTTTATTTGGAAACAAACTTTAAAAGCTGAAGAACATAGTCGCTTTAACCACAAGTCTTCACAAGCACAAATCTTATTGATACATGCTAATCTTCTCAATGCTTATGTGCTACCCGACATCATTAACCTATATCGACAAAATGGCTTTACGTTTGTAAGCTTAGAAGAAGCCTTAAAAGCCTCTGATGAAGCCATCAAACCACCTATCGTGAACAGACAAGATACGAAAGATGTGGCCAGAGTAGACCATTTTATGGCTTGGGATTAACCTTAAGCACCACCGATACATGAGACGCTCATGACGACGTGGGAGTCACGGTATCTCAAAGTGTTCACTATAGATCAATTGCAACACTCTATGTATTTGCTATTAGGGGCTTCGATATTAGGTTAATCGTAGCTGTTTTTACAAAATTACCTGCTTAAGTAGCCCAATGCATACGGTCTACTTAAGCACATAACCCGCAGATATTTGCCATTTTCTGTTTTTTAGTGCACTATTTGCGGCTTAGTAAATTGATTCCTGAGAGAGTTATGGCCAAAGAAGATCATATTGAGATGCAAGGTACCGTTATCGATACTCTGCCAAACACCATGTTTCGCGTTGAGCTTGAAAATGGACACATTGTAACAGCTCATATTTCGGGCCGCATGCGTAAAAATTATATTCGCATTTTGACGGGTGATAAGGTCAAAGTTGAATTAACGCCCTATGATCTCACCAAAGGGCGCATCATTTTTCGTGATAAGAATTAATGAGGCTCAACGATGCCTTCAAATCCTCCCACAGTTGAGATGCAATGATGCCATAAGTAGGTTGTTGTAGCCGAATAGCAGATAAAGTAATTAATCTTGTATCAAAATGATTGCCTACTAACATGTGTAACTGACCTTCGGTCAGTTCTCTCTTGATCAAGTGTTCCGGTAAACGGCCCCAGCCTAAGCCCGAACAAATGATTTCTTTTTTGGCAATAACATCTCTTACTGTCCAATGACGACAGTTTTCAATGACCCCAAAAGAATGCTGAGCTTCTGAAGAGTCTCGTAAAATCACTTGCATACAATCACTTAACGTATCCAAATTTTGTAGTTGATGGTGGTGTCGTTGGATAAAATCAACTGTGGCTACTGCAATCATGGGCTCTACGCGCATGAGTATGGTTTCAACAGCATGTTTTGTTATTAAATTCTCACTGATGATAAAATCCGCTTGGTGATTTTCCAGACGCTCAGAAGCCCCACCTAAAGATTCAGATAAAAAATGGAAATTTGTTTCAGGATATCTATCCATCCAGAGCGTAAATAAAGGCTTTAAACTCATCAGAGGATAAAAATCATCAATGGCAATCGTGATGTCACTTTCCATTTTTGATTTCAAGTGATCAGCAAATTGATTGATGTGATTCCAATGTTTGATTAAGGCTTTACTGCGTTGGAATAACCGCTCCCCCTCTGATGTGAGTATGGGACGATAATGACTGCGATCAAATAACGTAATCCCAAGTTGCTCTTCTAGTTTTTTCACGGCCATTGTAATAGCAGGTTGTGTTTTAAATAGCTGACTGACAGCAGCATTAAAGCCTCCGGATTCAACAACCGTTACAAACACATGTAATGCTTCAAAATCTATCTTCATAAGAAATAATTATTATGTTTATAAGAAATTAATATTATCAAATTATCATGATAGAGACTATCATCTGTCCACAAATAAATCATTATGGAATTATTAGATGCCAATTGATGATGTAACAGCGAATGCACAGCACCTATTATCCTTGCTTCTTTTACACAAGAGACACGCAAAACAAAACAATGGGGCTTGTTCAGGTGCGTTCTGTAAAAATTGCCAGAAACCTTATCTCCCAATCCTTTGTGAGCTATTACAGCAAAAAAAACCAATCATTTTGATTTTACCTGCATTCCCTGCAAAATCAGCCAATCGACAAAAAACCATTTCTTCTGCTCCTGATTTAGGAGAAGTCTTGGGATTAACGTATCTCAACAACCTCTGCAAACAAATCCACACCCTTCATCCACCTGGTGTTCAACTCATCATTGCCTCTGATGGACGTGTATTTAATGATTTGGTGATGGTAGACAATCATGACGTTGATCTGTATCAGCAAGGTTTGAAAGACATCTTAGTCCAGCATCAATTGACTTATTTAAGCTTGTTTTCGTTAGATGAAGTCTATCCTCATACAGATTACTTTTTTATGCGAACCCAATTGATGAAATCGTATGGAGAATCCCTCATCGCCCACAAAAAAGCGCTCAAAGTGGATGAAATAGTGCGATATCAATGGAATGGGATTCATCGATTTATTTTGGAAGATCAATTGGCTTTAAAACCATGTCACACAAAAAATCAGATCCGTAAAGAAGCAAAAACAATCGCTCATCACGTGATTCTTCGCTCAAATGCTTGGTCAAGACTATTAGCCTCACGATTTCCTAAGGCTATCCGATTATCGATACACCCTCAAATTTGCGGTTCAGATAAGCTTGGGATCCAACTGTTGCCAACAGCCCATCGCTGGGCGACTCCTTGGCATAATGTGTTACTAAAAAATGAAGGGGGCTATCAATTAATCCCACGAAAAGAAGCTGAACGTTTAGGTGCAACTTTTCAAAAAGATCATTATATTTTGGAGGAAAAATAATGACCATCCATGAAAAAAATAACTTATTTAAACCATATTTGCTAGAAAGTAGTCTTCGACAAGATCTGACCGATGAAAACTTTAAGCAAATTTTAACCTTGGTTCGTCGTCATCATTTGGTGATTTTTCGAGGATTTCCTGCGCTCTCTCGTGATGATTTGTTACAATTTTGCAAAAAAAATGCAGGGTTGGTGTCATGGGAATTTGGTGAAGTGATGGAGATGAAAGTCTCCAAACACGCTGAAAATTATCTTTTTACCGAAGGTGATGTCCCCCTACATTGGGATGGTGCCTTTCATCAAGAACCGCGCTTTTTATTGTTTCATTGCATAGATGCGCCAAAACCCAATACTGGAGGGGAAACGCTATTTGTAAATACCAACATGGTTTGGAAATCAGCAACAGCATCACAACGAGCATTTTGGTCTGATTTACAACTGCAATTTAGCACTGAAAAAAAAGCCCATTATGGTGGACAAATCACAGCCAAACTTGTTCAGAAACATCCTGATACGCGTCAAACCATCCTTCGCTTTGCAGAGCCCGTGGGAGAGGATTATTTAAATCCGGTTGATGTCCAGGTTGTTGGTAAACACGCTTTAGAATCAAAAACGATTTTGACTGAGATGAGTCAAAACATGCGCCAACCCCATTGCTGTTATGTCCATCAATGGCAGCAAGGGGATTACTTAATCGCCGATAATTTTTCACTCCTCCATGGCCGCAATGCATTCACCAAACATACGCCTAGGCATTTGAGAAGGATACAAATTTTATGATCACAACAAACTTGCTGGAATTAAAGAAAACCACCACCCCTGCTGAATTTAGTCAAAAAATCCGTCGTATGGGTGAATACTTTTGGTGGGAACCTGGTCAATTTTATGTGATCACATCCTATGAATTAGCAAAATCAATCTTGATGAGTGAGGATTATAGTTGTGATCGCTCCTCTTTTTTTATTTCTCGCATGCCAGAGATGAATTTATCTTTGCTGGACGATTTTTTTAAAGTGGTGAGCAAAATGATGGTCATGAGTGATGGTGAGGCGCATCAAAATAGACGCCGTATTTGTTACCATGGTTTCACTGCCTATTGTATTCAGCAGTTAAAGCCTGTGATTGATAAAACCATTGAACAATGTTTAAAAAAGGTTAACAAACATTCTACTTACGACTTTGTGACTGAACTGGCACAAATACTCCCTTCCACAACGTTGGCTGAATTATTTCATATCCCCCACCATGAACGAGATGCATTTTATCATTGGTCCAATAACATGACCCAATTTTTTGGAGGCGCTAGCGCTTACCAAAATAGAGATGGCATCAAGGTGAATGATAGCGCACAAAAATTGTATCACTACTTTGCCAATCTGATTGAAAAACGGCGAAAAAATCCAGACCAAGATTTTTTAGGTACGCTACTCACACATCAATCTCATTTTGACTTAACCGATGATGAGATCATTTCTCAAGCCATCATGATGTTAGTAGCCGGCCAAGTCACCACCACAGATCAACTCTGCAATAACTTATTCACCATGCTCTCATTACCTGGTCTTTGGCAAGAAATACGGGAAAATATCGAACATCTGGATGAATACATTGAGGAGTGTAATCGTCTAGATCCTGCCGTGACTTTTCTTTTTCGCATCGCGAAAAACGATACATGTATAGGCCAAGAAAAAATAAGCAAAGGCGCAGTTATTTTTATGGCAAACCATGCCATAAACCGTGATCCACATTATTTTTTAACGCCAGATAGGATCAATATCAATGATCATAAAAACCAACCTTTCAGCTATGGCTATGGAGGGCATTTTTGTTTAGGAGCAAAACTTGGGCGGATCATGATGCATAGTGTGTTTCATGCGTTATTAACGCGATTTCCTCATCTTAAGATGGATGCTTACCACAAGGCTTCAAGAAAACATCACAGTCTTGCCTTTTCTGGATTTGAGTGTTTGTTTTTGAGTGGTTTCAATTAGGGTTTAATGCCGTCTTTCGAAGTTGCTGTGCTATATTGTCCTACCTTTTCTTGTGCATCCCGAAACGCCCTTAAACTCTTTGTCTCAGAGCGATCTAGATGGAAGGGAGGCACGCGGTGGTGCTTGTTTTTCACGCGCACGTCTCGGTTATACGCAGTTTGGGTAATAAACTTACCCTGAATGACCCCCTACCATCATTTGGTCGATGAGTACTGATCCACATCGTGTGGATATATTTGGATTTCTATCATTTCCTACGGCCACAATTCCTGCAAACATCTCTTTTAAGTTACCTGCTATGGTCACCTCTTCAACAGGGTATTTAATCTCTCCTCCTTCAACCCAAAACCCATTTGCACCCCTAGAATAATCGCCTGTCAAACCATTGACTCCTTGCCCCATCAATTCGGTCACCAACAATCCTCTGTCCATTTTTTTTAAGAGCTCATTGAGATCTCCTGCAGTGGGATCGATAGTTAAATTAAATACACCGCCACTATTGGCTGATGTTTTTAAACCCAATTTGCGCGCTGAATAACTACCAAGCACGTATTGGCGAACGACACCTTCTTCAACCCAAATGTTATTGCGAGTCAATACCCCCTCTCCATCAAAAGGAGCACTTCCTAACGCGCCTAACAAATGAGGTTGATCGTAAATGCGAATAAATTCAGGAAAAATCTTCTGTCCCATTGAATCTAACAAAAATGAATTTTTTCGATATAAATTAGACCCACTGATGGCACTGATAAATGATGAAAATAACCCACTAGACAACCTGGATGAAAACAAAACGGGGACTTTTTCTGTTTTCACTTGCTTCGCATTTAAGCGATTCACTGCACGCGAAACAGCACTTTCAGCCAATGATTCGACAGTCATCAACTCACTTGCCCTGCGCGCAGTGGTGTAGTCATAATCACGCTGCATAGATTCCCCTTCTTTGGCTATCAATGAGCAACTTAAGCTATGGCGAGTGCTATGTATGACGCCACTAAACCCAAAGCTATTGGCATAACCATTCGAGAAAGCATAGGTAGAAAAACCCACCCCATCTGAGTTCACAATTCGTTTATCCATGTGCATCGCATGCTTCTCACATTGGATTGCCGTTTGAATCGCTTCTTCTGGCGTAATGGACCAGGGATGACATAAATCAAGCTCGGGATAGGCCTCTTTCATCAAATCCCTATCAGCCAGGCCAAAGCACGGATCTTCGGCACTCACTTCAGCAATATCAAATGCCGCTTGAACCATCGCATCTAAGGCTTTAGACGACGTATCTGTACTACTGGCCTCTCCTTTTCTAAACCCTTTATAAACGGTAATACTGATGCCACCATCTTCACTAAAGGCCACCGTTTCAACCTCACCCATGCGCACATCGATAGAAAAACCACTATCCTTGTTGACAGAGACTGCAGCATCCGTTGCACCAATTGCTTTCGCTCTTGCCAAAACATCTTGCATCATTGATGATAATTCTTCAGTTGACTTCAACATCCCACTGTTGATATTTTTCGGTGATGTCCGCATGATGATTCCACTGATTTGAAAGTATGCACATAAGGATACAAGAATAATATGCTCAGGCAAACCCTTGCTTACTGTAAAAAAAAATCAAAAGCTATTTTTGTAGGCACAATATTGCTGTTGGTGGCCTTTTCAACCTTGAGTGCACTAGCCTTTCACTGGCGCATCCTAGCTCCTGGTATTGAGTATATGGATTTAAGCATCAACCGCTTGACCCCGTGGTCTCATGTCCATGTATTTCGTATCGATCTCACCCAAAATAAACTCGATTTGGTCCTAGCAAAATCTTTTTCCATGCCTCATGCTTCTGCTGATGAGTTTGCCCGATTGACATCCGCTTTGGTAACCATCAACGGTGGTTTTTTTGACAAAAATTTCAATCCATTAGGACTGCGGATTGGCAACCAAATCGAACATAGCCCACTCAAACGCATCAGCTGGTGGGGTGTTTTTTACATCAAAGACAAAAAACCTTATATTTCTAATCTACGTCAATTTTTAAACCATCAACCTGTCGAATTTGCAGTACAAAGCGGGCCTAGACTGCTCGTTAATGGGCAGATTCCTGCCTTAAAACCAGGACATGCCGAACGATCCGCCATTGGACGCACGACTGATGGCCGAGTCATTATTTTAGTCACAGATCACACACCGATGACCACCACTGATTTGGCGAAGTTGATGAAATCTTCTCCATTAAATTGCACAGATGCCCTGAACTTAGATGGGGGCAGTTCCAGTCAACTCTACGCACATATCAACACCTTCCAAGTCAATGTTCATGGATTTTCAAATGTCAGTGACGCCATCATAGTCAAGCCACGCTCCACCCTCCCCACAACCTAACCAACCCACAATCCCACCCAGCCCCTACCGAACCACGACCGTGAGGGAGTGGAACAGTCCTCTCCCACAATTTATCCACAATATATTCCCAGAGTTATTCTCTTGAAATTTATCTCAAAACACATTATCTTGTTATTAATGCCCAGCAAAACAACTATATATTGTGTTTTGTGATATGATGTTCAACATGAATTATTGTCATCTGTGTGTTGATAATATTCATTATTCTTGGAGGAAACATGTCAGACATTCTTGAACCGGTAAAAAACGCAACACCTCTAAACCAACATGAGTTAGTCGCCAATAAACCAGGCTCTCTAAAAACCATTAAACGTAATGGCAAAGTCGTAAGTTATGATGCAGAAAAGGTAAAAGTAGCAATTACCAAAGCGTTTATTGCCGTTGAAGGCAGCAATGCGGCCACCTCTAATCGTATTTATCAGCAAATTGATGACATCTCCCTGCAGATTACTCAGGCTTTCAAGCGTCGCTTACCTAGCGGAGGCACGGTTCATATTGAAGATATCCAAGATCAAGTGGAATTGGCCTTAATGCGTAACAGCCAATATAAAGTGGCACGTGCTTATGTTTTATATCGTGAAGAACGCAGGAAAGCACGCGATAGTCAATTAAAACAGCAAGTAAACGATGGAAAAACGCTATTGATTACGCATCCTAATGGGGAAATCAAACCATTAGATACGGCACGTATTGAAACCATTGTGACTGAAGCTTGTCGAAACTTAACAGGAGTAAAAGCGGCTCCTGTGATTAAAGATGCACTGAGAAACCTCTACAACCAAGCAAAATTGGCAGATGTTTATAAAGCCTTGATCATGTCTGCCCGTGCGTTGGTTGA
>DAHWEW010000289.1:0-3173 GCA_027326225.1 Legionellaceae bacterium | reverse complement strand
AGAATCTAGTCCTTCGAGACGCGTGCTATGCACGCTCCTCAGGGCGAACGGATTAGGGAAAAATGGCTAAACTCGAGCATTTAATTGTTGTAAAATAGGGAAACCCACGCCAGCCTGAGCAATAAAGCGACTGGTTGACAGTGACAATGACGGGGTCAAAGCAATGATATTACCGCCAGTATTGGGGAGATTGTGTCCGAATGTTTGGTTTTTTTCAGTATATTGCCCATCAAGCTCAACCAAGCCAAACAGAATTGATTGTTCACTGACATAAACAATATTCCGTCCTATCCCCGCTTGATAAAGAAATTGCGATCCTTGGCGAACATCATGGCTGGTTGTCGTCAGTAAATACCCTGGTGACACAAAAAATAACCAATCTACATAAGTACGATTGTAAGTAGCGCCTAAAAAATAGGTGGGTGCGCCATAAGTGATAGGCACCCTCTGAGCCAGAAAAGAAGCATCGCGCGTAGGCAAAGTGATTGCCCCCACCAGGGTCGCTTGCTCCTGATAGTTGCGATCACCTGCCGTAAAAAATGCATGTTCCAATTGCAAATTAATGTCATACAAACTAGAGGAGTGATGCGTTCGAGTGTGTGGATCCACTATAAGTGGATAATTAAAATACAAAGATGTCGTATCTGTAAACCCATAAGTCAAAGAGACATCAACATTGTCAAACGCCCCACCAATTTGGTAAGGACTAAACGTATTTGTGGCAAGTTGTAAATGATTTTTGCCGATGAGTGTTTGGCCAAAAGAAAGGAAAGGCCCAGGCTGATCGGGACTTGGAAGCGCAAAATTACCAATATTTGGTGGAGAGTCTGCACCAGGGTTTGCAAGGGCCGCTTGATCATCGGTGGTTGCATGGGCCCACCCTGTCAAGCAACCTAAAGTGATGAATATCCATAATTCTTTCAAGTTTAACCATCCAACAGTAGAATGAAACTATCATAACAATCGGGCATCAATCGTGGAATTCGTAAAAGAGAGCTGCCAAAACAAACCCACATCGTATCCCATACTCCTCGTTGTCACAATGGTGATAGGGATAGGCTCAGGTCTTGGAGCGATGTGTTTAGTGCTTTTACTGCATGAAATCCAACATGTTGCTTATGGATATAGTCTTCATACTATCATCAGTCAAGAGACTTTTCTTCAGGGTGTTGAAGCCTCATCTTCTCTAAGAAGAGTCCTAATCCTTACTCTATGCGGTGTGATTGCCGGTGTGGGCTGGTGGGCCGTTTATCGATTTGGGAAACCTTTGGTAAGTATTCTAGAAGCCGTCAGATCGAATCATCCCAACATGCCCTTGGGCTCAACTTTCATTCATATTTTGCTTCAAATCGTGACCATCGCTTTAGGCTCACCATTGGGGCGTGAAGTGGCCCCTCGTGAACTCAGTGCACTGTTTGCTGGTTGGGTTTGTAATAAAATAGGTCTTAGTCTTCGAGATACACAAATCATGATAGCTTGTGCTGCGGGAGCTGGATTAGGCGCAGTATATAACGTCCCGCTAGGGGGAGCTATGTATACGCTGGAAGTTCTATTATGCACTTTGAGCGGCCGCACGCTTATTTTAGCCATGCTCACCTCAGCCATCGCAGTCGCTGTCTCATGGATTGGTCTTGGTCATGGACTGCAATATCACATCCGCCCCTATGAAGTGAATGATTCATTACGCATTTGGGCCATATTTGCAGGTCCAATCATCGGTTTTTATGCGTTTGGATTTATTCATGTAGCCAACAAAGCTCATGGGAAAATACAAAATGGTTGGCAACGGCCAGTGTTGTCCCTCATCAATTTTATAATCATCGGCGTTTTAGCCATTTATTTTCCTTCTCTATTGGGCAATGGTAAAAGCCCCGCTCAACTTGAGTTTTTTGAAACAGTCGGATTCCATTTAACCGTCATTCTGCTTATTTTAAGAACACTTGTTGTCTGGTCAAGTCTACGGGTAGGTGCAAAAGGGGGAATGTTAACGCCATCTCTTGCTCTAGGGGCATTGCTAGGTGTATTCCTTGGCAAGTGTTGGAATCTATTAGAACCCAATACGCTTCTTGGGGCTTATGCCATTGTTGGAGCAGCGGCTTTTCTCGCAGCAGCTCAAAAAATGCCTATTACTGCCATCATTCTCCTATTCGAGCTCACAGGGATCCATATGGACTTAATGATTCCCATCTTATTTGCAGTCACAGGAGCGGTCATCGTATTTCAAAGATGTGCCCAAAAAGCATCATAAAATCAAATTGAGCCCCAAAAAACACAAACAAATCAAAACAATGATCATCAAGAGCCTTACATACAAATACGTTTGTGCATCTTTTATCCCTTGGCCCGCCATGATACTGAAATGGTTTAATTTAAGACCCGCAGGATATTTGTTCCGTATCGTCTTCACTAGCAGCCGATGCCCTTTGGCCTTAAATGGGCTAAAAGACGTATTTTGAAAATATTTTTTCCCATAATCAACCAATAATTGCTCACCTTTTTCTATCTCTCTGTTGGCTGAAAACACAACAATTTTGATGCCATTGACATAATAATTCACTGATTCAATATTCGCATGTAGCATGTGTTTTGACTGCTCTCTATCATGATGGTTATCCACACCGGGGGCATGATTAATAAATCTTAAAAAATTGCCAGATAAACGAGCATCACAATAAAGATTCAGACCATCGAATTTACTTTCATAGGCATAAGTTACCGTTCTAGAGCCAAGATTGGATTTGATTCCACTGTAAAAAGAAATCACTTCCCCTTCTTTGATAATCTCCTGACTAAACACACCAAACCCAATAATGGGATCAATATAACGTAATTCATAACGGTTAAATGCCTTTGGTTGCTTTAACAATTGCACGATTTCCATTGGCGTATGGTAGAGAAGATCCCCCTTGACGAGTCGGGGTAGATCTTTGATGGTCACTACAGCATCAATGATGATATCGTCAGAATATTTATAATTGAACCCACTGAATCGACTGATCAACTGTTCTAATTGCAAGAGACTTAATCTTTCATGTCCGCTCTTATGAGCATGAATAGAAAAAGGGAACTCGCTATGAACCGATATTGGTTGAAATTGGGTGGAAGGGTTTATCTTAAATTGGCATTCATTAGGATTGTCAACGTACAACAATGTTTTATAGACAAAAATGACT
>DAHWEW010000288.1:0-3184 GCA_027326225.1 Legionellaceae bacterium | reverse complement strand
GTATAACGCGGGATTGCCACGGTCAGTATCTTCGCTGAAACAGCATGCGTTATAAATAGGCTAAAAAGAAAAAAAACGACTCGCATGTTAAAAAATCTCCTTTTCATTTAAGAATAGGTCATGGAAAGATTATTGCCAAGCATCAGTTCATGGTAAGCTGTTTAGAATATATATTTGGAGAGAACAATGACTTATTTTTTGTCTATTATTTTGTTTTTGTATTCTTTTGTCATTAATGCGGGTGAAATTTTTCCCAAAGGTTGCGAAGCATTGACAGTACATGAAGAATTGATCAAATTATCAGCTGAAAAACCCACTCTTGTGATGCTGCATAATTTATCTAATATGAATATTTGGGTGACTCATCCCGTGTCTGATCCCGGGCCAAGCGCGGGCTTTAGTAGTCTCATCAAAGCAGGAAATTGGTCGGCTCTTGCCTTAGATAAAAAATCTTTTGAACTAAGTTGTATAGAATCAAGGCCCGGGCATGAGCAGCAGATCCCTTGTAAAGATTTGTTGGCAGCATGTCAATGGCCTTCTGTAAACATGCCCAAATCAGAGGCAGGTACCTTCTGGGCAGGTGAAGACATGTCTTTATCTGCACTGACCGCACACGTAGGCAGTCGGGGATTTGTATTACCGACCAAACGTGAGTAAGTCACAAATGGATGAAATATATGGTGAAAAGTGAGTAAAAAATCAAAAGCACCCTTTTATACGAAAGATCCTTTTTATAAAAGAGAAAGCGAAAAATATGATGAACCCATTCCGAGTAGAGAACTTATCATGCAAGTCCTCGAGGAGTATGGTCGACCTATATCTCGCAACCAACTGATTCATAAATTAGAAGTCTCGGAAGACAGCAAACAGGAGGCACTAGGCTATCGACTGAAGGCCATGCTTCGAGATGGTCAGGTGATAGAGGATAGGCGAGGGCGATATTGTTTATTAAAGCGGATTAATTTGCAACGTGGAACGGTGCAGGGTCATCCAGATGGCTACGGCTTTTTTATTCCTGACGAAGACAGTGAGGATATGGTTTTGTCCGCCACAGAAATGCGAGCGGTGATGCACGGCGATGTGGTTCTCGCCTACCAAACAGGGTTTGATAGACGAGGTCGGCCAGAGGGAAAAATTCACGAAGTCATCGAGCATGTCAATACAAACGTGGTCGGACGATTTTTTTCCAAACATGGGGTCAATTTTGTTGTTCCAGATAGCAAACGCTTGACCCAAGATATTTCTATCCCGCCCGAATCGACCTTAAACGCTAAAAATGGCCAGATTGTGTTGGTTGAATTGTTGGCTTACCCCAGTAAACGCAATCAAGCCGTCGGTCATGTGATTCATATTTTAGGCGAACATATGGCGCCAGGAATGGAAATTGAGGTCGCCATTCTTGCCCATGGATTACCGGCAGCCTGGCCTGAAGATGTGAGCATGACTGTGGCTAGAATTCCACAAAAAGTTGTGGAAAAAGACCTACAAGGAAGAACCGATTTACGCAAGCTACCTTTCGTTACCATCGATGGTGAGGATGCCAAGGATTTTGATGATGCTGTCTATTGTTACCCAAAAGAAAATGGAGGGTTTCAGCTTTACGTAGCCATTGCTGATGTCAGTCATTACGTTCAAGTGGGTTCTCCTTTAGATAAGGAAGCAGCTAAACGAGGTAATTCAGTCTATTTCCCTGGTAAAGTGGTTCCAATGCTTCCTGAAGCGTTATCTAATGGTATTTGTTCATTAAACCCCCATGTTGATCGCTTATGCATGATAGCAGAAATGTCCATCAAAGCTGATGGAAAAATCAGCCGCTCACGTTTTTACCGTGGTGTCATTCATTCTCAAGCACGTTTAACTTATACACAGGTGAGTCAATGGTTGACTACCGGACACACCGATGAGAAGCACAAGGCCCTGTGGCCAATGTTACAATCTTTATATGCCCTCTATGGTATTTTGCTGAAAATACGTAAAAGCCGAGGAGCCATGGATTTTGATTCCACCGAAACACGGATAGAGTTTGATGAGCAGCGAAAAATTCAACGCATTGTGCCCATCATTCGTAATGATGCTCATCGTTTGATTGAAGAATGCATGTTAGCCGCCAATATGGCTACTGCACGCTTTTTAGAGCGCGCAAAAATTCCTACGCTCTATCGTGTTCATAAAGCACCTGAAGAGGATAAAATTGTAGCCCTTAGAAAGTTTCTTGGGGAACTTGGCCTTCAGCTGGGGGGCGGCAAGAAACCAAGCCCTAAAGATTTTCAGCAAACGTTGGCCTCAATTGGTACACGACCTGAAAAACATCTGATAGAAACAGTGATGCTTCGTTCGCTGAAACAAGCACAATATATTGAATCCAATGATGGTCATTTTGGTCTCGCTTATTCGGCCTATACACATTTCACATCTCCAATTAGGCGCTATCCTGATTTGTTGATTCACCGCGCTGTTGGATTCGTGCTCGATCACGGTTCTGAAGAAGGCTTTATTTACAACGAAGAAGACATGAGTCGATTGGGTAAACACTGCTCTCAAACGGAAAGACGCGCTGATGAGGCCACCCGTGAAGTCGTGGCTTGGCTCAAATGCGAATATATGCAAGATAAACTTGGGCAAGTTTTTCGTGGAAGAATTTCTGCAGTCACAGGATTTGGGATCTTTGTGGAGCTTGATGATATTTATGTTGAGGGATTGGTGCATGTGACCTCTTTGAGAAATGATTATTATGCCTTCGATGCCATCAAGCATCGTTTGGTAGGTGAGCGTGGCGGGCATGTTTATCGCTTGGGCGATAAAATGTCCGTACTCGTTGCACGTGTTGATTTAGATGAGCGTAAGATTGATTTTGAACCGGCTCTTGATGATGAGTGTCATGAAGATGAGTGATTCCATTGTTTGCGGTATCCATGCAGTTGGAGCATTGCTAAAGAATCGATTGCGTCGAACCAAAATGCTTTATATGAGTGATGAACGAGCAGATAAGCGAATTCAAGATCTAGAAGACATGGCATTAGCATTGAAGATCCCTATAGAATACCTGTCTTCTCAAAGCATGAATCAACGTTTTGCCAATATTTCCCATCAGGGTATAGTAGCTTATGCTATGCCATTACCAGACTATGGTGAAGGCGATCTTGAACGTTTGCTTGGTCTTCAAAAAAAACCTTATCTCATATTG
>DAHWEW010000287.1:0-3190 GCA_027326225.1 Legionellaceae bacterium | reverse complement strand
ATACATCCTTATTTTTCATGGGAGATTGGAGCAGCTTTTAACCGTGCTTCGGGGTATCAAGAAACCTCATTGGTGGACATGGCTGTCCCTACTGCGCCATTTGCTAATCATAATCAAATTTCTTTCACATGGGGTGTAGGTGTTGGGCTTGATTACGATATCAACCGCCATGTAAGGGTTGGTGTAGGCTATCAGTATGCGGATTTAGGTAGCGCCTCTTTAGGATTAACTACCGCTGAAACAACGACTGAAACCTTGGTTTTATCTAATTTGTATACCAACCAAGTACGAGCTCAATTGACGTTACTTTTTTAGCGCTTTTCATAGGCTCCATACATGTCAACACGCCCCTAGTATAGGGCTTCACTGATTTTGTCTTGCTCCTACACGTCATCCCGAGCTTGCGAGGGATCTCTTGAATATTGCACTGTACTTATTTCGAAGATCGCAAGCTCGGGATGACAGTACTAACGGAGCAAGGCAAAATCGGTGAAACGCTGCACTAGCACACCATTAGGTTAATTACATTTTCTTATGGAAAAGGCTCGATGATATATCTATGTCAGCTTCCAAAGCTTGACTCAATAACTCATGATGTGCTTGACCAACCATAGTGTTCTGAAGAGCAAGATGAACTAAGGCTTTTCTCAATGCATCAGGATGGTTCTTTCTCAGTTGTCTCTCAACCCCTAAGGATGAAAGCAAAGGTGCCCATTCCTTTTTAAAAAATAACCCTGAGTTTCTTGACCAATAAAAGAGTTGTTTCAAATCATCGATTTTGAAAATAGAAAATATGTGTGAGTCGATAGCTTGCAGAGGTTGTAGCAGGTCGCTCAGAATGATTTCAACAACAAAAGCATTGGGATGTGTTTGAAGATAATCGTTGATGCGATGTTGTGTCGCCATCAGCCGTTCAAATCGTTCAATATGTTTGTTTTGATGGTGGTTGTTTAAGATTACTAAGTACTCTCTGAATTGGTCAAAGTTTAAGTTAAAGAGGCTGAATATCGTTTGAGCTGAGGATGTCAATAGGTCATAAGTCAATAGATCATTGTCATCTTGTGATTGTGAAAAATCAAAACCCGCAGTCTCTAGAAGATTTAAACAGTTAATCAATGAATGGAGGGTTTGTAACTCATCTGGAGAGGCCGTAATGGTTCTCATATTTTGTCCGACAGAGGAATCTAAATCAGTCAATAAAAAAAGGACTTTAGACATGCCACTCTTGTTCTTTGCGAATCCTGCTTTCTCATCATGTACGCTTCGAAAATGGCGAATGAGCGCTTTAAAATTGCTACCATTACGCCAGGTATGCAATAAATCATGCCAACTCAGTAAAAAATCATGACAATGACTGGCTCCATGAGGATTTTCTGTTTTGACTACATCGGGATGCGTCAATTCTACGGGTCTCCCAGGCGTTTTGATGTTAGCCGCTGTTGGGTAGAGCGTTTGTAGGTCTTCAACTGATTTAGTTTTTGCTTCTACTTCTTTCGTGTGAAGCGCCGGGACTTCATCATAAGCCCTAATCATGCGGCATGTGACTGGACCCATCACAGCCACAGGTTCTGTATATTCTTCACCATGAGCGGCGAACTGCAAGGTATTCAATGTGTCTATCGTTGGCAAAATAAAGCTCAAAATTGGTGTTCCAGGCTCTTTAGCATCATATTGAGGTGAGATACATACACTTGGAATGTGGCAATTCACATGAGTCAAGTTAGCAAGGAATGCGATAGAATTTCCTTCGCGCATATAATCTTCAAAGCTGAGTCCAAGTGTTGAAGGTTGGTTTGTTCTATCATAGTGTTGATGCAAAAAATGAGCTAAATGAGGCTCACTGTGCTCTATAAATGTCTGGAATTCAACGGCATTATTGAGGTTCAATTGGTCCATTAAATAAAGAAGAGGCAAACTGGAAGGCTTGGTCTTCAGATAAGATTCCAGCATCTTTTTAAAATGTTTCTCCATGATTCTTCTTGAATGGTGTCCGTTGATTGCCAATTCTAGAGTATGATATAGATATGCAACAGTTTGCTCATGAGATAAATTGATGGTGTAATAATGATGTTTTTCATCCGCGTGGGGTTCTTTTAATTTCATCGAGAGCGCTTTTTCTTCTTTCTCACCCCAATGACTGATGGAATGATAATCATAAGGTCCATTCGGATCTGTTAAGTGAAACTTTGTAAATTGAGCCGCAGGATTTGCTGGCATCTGTCCCTTATTGAAACAAAATAAGCTTTCATACATTAATTTAACCGTCATCATTTCATTCATGCTCATCATGCCTCTACGCAATGCGCCAAATAGATGACGGGTGAAATCAGGGTGTCTGAAGTTGATTAAGGCATATTGATTGGCGCGGATTTTTTGTTCAATGTCTTCATTAAAACCATCATTTAAAGGCTCTCGTATGACTCTATGATGCAGCAGTTTTTTTTTCCTCTGAAGTCGGTGCAATTTTTCAATCAGGGCCTCTTTCTCTGTATGGGTTTCAACATATTTAATTTTCTTCTCTATGGCATGGATTCGAAACTGCAGCTGAATGATTTGAGCTGCTTTGTCTCTAAAAAAGGGCAGCGTCACCTGATGATAAGGCGTATTCTCTTTTAGTCTGTTGTAATGAATGAATTGATGAGCACTTTTTAATGGGAGTGGCAAAGTTTGGTATCGAATAGGAGGCTTATCTCCTTTTGAGAACAAATCAATGAGTATATAATCTTCAACAATCTGTAGGGGAAAAGTCTTATTCACTGAGGATAGCCCTTTGAGCTCATCTTGAAGCTTTTCTATACTGGCTATAGATTTGAGAGGAATCGCAATTCCTCTAGAGTAGAATTGAATGTCATCTTGTATACCCAACAGTTCAAGCACCAATATCAATATGGGAGCATCATCGTCTCCCAGCATTTGAAATAGAGTATCTCTCGATTTGGCGTTAATCATATTAATCAAATTATATACACATGCAGTGGCTTAGTCCAACCAAAAGGGGACATTTCAAATTTGCCGCTACACGATTTACAAAAAAATTTTACATGAAAAACACCATGTGATGAAATAATGCACACTTAGTTAAATGTTTGGAGCTTAAGATGTTAATTATGCGTGGCTCGAGTTTAGCCATTTTTCCCTAATCCGTTCGCCCTGAGGAGCGTGCGTAGCACGCGTCTCGAAGGGCTTTCTA
>DAHWEW010000286.1:0-3201 GCA_027326225.1 Legionellaceae bacterium | reverse complement strand
TAGAAATTCCCGCCTTGAAAACTCAATGTGATCAAGTTTTCAGCCAGAAAGCTTTTG
The DNA here is from genome assembly GCA_027326225.1 of Legionellaceae bacterium. Classification (GTDB taxonomy): domain Bacteria; phylum Pseudomonadota; class Gammaproteobacteria; order Legionellales; family Legionellaceae; genus DAHWEW01. The sequence goes on along the minus strand of DAHWEW010000286.1, from coordinate 3,144 downwards.
CAAATAAGCAGGTAGTCATCCATATCAGGGATTTACTAAGCCAGGTACGCTCGCACTATTTCATTCCCAGAGATGATTGCAGTCTTTCATGCTGAAGATTTGGAGGTAATATCTTTGAAGCCTTATGGAGAGGGCTACCTCCACTGACAGCAATGGCTTTTGCAAGGGATGGCTTTGTCAAGGCATAAGCGTGAACTTGGGATAGCAATAACTGAAAAGCAGCTTTGTTGTCTGTATAAAATTTTTTAACATGGGGATTGTGTGATTTTTTTATTTTAAGTAAAGTGGCTTCATTACAATTTTTAATACAATGCTGTTCATTATTTAACGCGATTGTTTTGATTGTTTTATAGAACTCTATCGCGCCAAGTTTTTCATGAGTTCCTTGTAGTTCTTCTATGGATAATTTAACGCTCTCACTATCCGATGGCTCTTTAAGTAAAGAACGCATTAATTTTTTGCCAAACTTGTGATGTGGGACCATTTGAAACAGATCCATGATCTTTTTTCTGCGAAGATCTTCTTTATTGTAATGTGCAATGATTTTGTAAATAGGAAGCACAATATTAGCTTCTTCATTGATGCCTTCCTTGTTCATTCTGATGAGCATGTCTTTTGCATATTGTTTTATTTTTTGAAACATATTCAGTCCTTATGCTTAAGTTCTAAAAAGTGAGTGAAGTGTATCAAAATTTTGAATAGTGACCAACAAAAGGATGTTAATTGCTGAAAAGAAGGATGATGAAGCATATACTTTCTCTTTAGAAAGCGTACAGAAAACCTACTAATGCTTGTTTCTGATGGCATGTCTTGGTAGAATGCTTCACTTTGAAAGAAGCAAACATCCTTAGTTTGGCTGTTTGAATGCAACAATAGTTACTAATGTATTGAATTTTAAGCTTTTTCAGTAATATAGATGATATATTGATGAGTGGATTCAAAATATAAACATACCCTGTAGCGCTTAAAATTCAGTGCAGTAGTTTCTTAACGTTTCATCAAAAGCTAAATCTCGGGATATATGTCTCACATGTATGATTGATTATTTCCAGGAGTGAGTAATGGCGCTATCCAGTGCACAAAAACAAGAAATCGTAAGTGAATTCAAGAGAGCTGAAACAGATACTGGCTCACCTGAAGTACAGGTTTCTCTAATGACAGGCCGTATTAAGTATTTGACAGAACATTTTAAAGTCCATAAAAAAGATTTTCATTCAAGACGCGGGCTGCAGGAGTTGGTCAACAAACGTCGCAAATTGCTTAAATATTTGAAAAGCAAAGATCCTGTAAGGTATGCAGCATTGATTCAAAAACTTGGCCTTAGGGATTCTTACTGAGCGCAGGCAATATGCCATATAGCATGAATCATTCAAACATAAATATAGATAAAAGGCGCAGTTTTCTGCGCCTTTTTTTTACTCTAATGAGGTAATTGACGTGAAATTCACTAAAGAAATACAGTTGGGAGAGCATAAATTAGTGCTCGAAACAGGGGAGATTGCAAGACAGGCAGATGGTGCAGTCTTTGCCATGATGAGTGGTACGCAAGTGTTGGTGACAGTGGTTGGTAAACAAGAGGGTGCTGAGAACAACAGTTTCTTCCCATTGACGGTCAACTACCAGGAAAAAACATATGCAGCAGGCAAAATTCCAGGCGGGTTCAATAAACGGGAAGGACGTCCCAGTGAACATGAAACATTAGTGTCTCGTTTGATTGATAGACCATTGCGTCCCCTCTTTCCAGATGATTTTTGTAATGAAGTACAAATCATTGCTACCGTCATGTCTCTCAATCCCGAAGTGCCCGCTGATATCGTTGCAATGATTGGCGCATCTGCAGCTTTGGCAATATCAGGCATTCCCTTTAATGGTCCTATCGGTGCGGTGAGAGTTGGATATGAGAATGGAGTGTATCTGCTAAACCCTGGGCCACAAGTGACAACAGATCTGGATTTAATTGTTGCAGGAACTCATGATGCGATTTTGATGGTTGAGTCAGAAGCACGAGAATTGAGCGAAGACGTGATGTTGGGCGCGGTTCTTTTTGGCCATGAAATGATGAAAGGCGTGATTCAGGGCATCAAGGAATTGGCAGCAGAAGTTAAGAAACCCACATGGAACTGGGTTGCGCCTGAAGTGGATGTGAGTTTGCAAAATGAAGTTGCTCACCTTGCTTCTAAAGAAATCACCGAAGCCTATCTGTTAAAAGATAAGACCCAACGCTATCAACGTTTAGGGGAAGTTCGCAAGAAAGTGGCTGATACGATTGTGGCTGCCCGAGAAGGTTTGAGTTTAGATGTCGTGACAACTGTGATCAGTGGTTTAGAGAAAGACATCGTTCGTAAGCGTATTTTAGACGGTGAGCCAAGGATTGATGGTCGTGATCAAAAAACAGTTCGTCCCATTGCGATTCGTACACATGTTCTAGAGCGAGCTCATGGTTCAGCACTATTTACCCGCGGAGAAACGCAAGCCATTGTGGCTGCAACATTGGGTAACGAAAGAGATGCTCAATTGCTTGATAAGTTAGATGGGGAAGTCAAAGATAGGTTTATGCTGCATTACAATTTTCCTCCATATTCTGTTGGTGAAACAGGTATGGTTGGAAGTCCAAAGCGACGTGAGATTGGTCACGGTAGACTTGCCAGACGTAGTCTAATGGCGGTTTTACCCACAGCAAGTGAATTTCCATATGTGCTTAGAGTCGTCTCAGAAATCACTGAATCGAATGGTTCTAGTTCAATGGCAACTGTTTGTGGAACAAGCTTGGCACTTATGGATGCTGGGGTTCCTTTAAAAGCCCCTGTTGCAGGTGTGGCCATGGGTCTCATCAAAGAAGGCGATCAATTTGCAGTATTAACCGATATTTTAGGTGACGAAGATCATCTGGGAGATATGGACTTTAAAGTGGCTGGTACAGAAAAAGGTGTAACTGCTTTACAAATGGATATTAAAATCACCGGCATCACCAAAGAAATCATGGAAGAGGCTCTGGAACAAGCGCATGCTGGCCGACGCCATATCTTAGAGGTGATGAATCATGCCCTTGCAGAGCATCGTGATGAGCTGTCTCAACATGCTCCAAGAATTGTGACGATGAAAGTGGCTGAAGATAAAATCCGAACGATTATTGGTAAAGGTGGC
>DAHWEW010000285.1:0-3206 GCA_027326225.1 Legionellaceae bacterium | reverse complement strand
AGACACATTTCCTACGTCTACTTTCCCTAATTTGAGCACATCAACACTTATTTCTAAATTGGGAATATCTATGGGTTTGAGATCTAAAGTATCTATTTGACTAGAAAGGTTGGTTCGAGAGTACTTCGGTAAATAAATTCGTGAAAAATGCCCAGTTAAACGATGAGAAGAAGGCTGGTACTGTATGTCTCCAGCCATATCATGCTGTACAAGTTTAACAGACCAAGTGTCCTTAGCACTTTGATTTGCTTTGATTGCAACGTCTGGATACTTTTTACCCCAGAGAATCACATTGCCAAAGGTCATATCAACCCCTTCTATCCCACCCATCTGCGTCAAAGAGGCAGGATTGGTCGAGAATTTGGACCAGATATTACGCCATTTTTCGACATCTAATGAAGGCAAAGCACCGACTATCTGTAACCCAGGTTGATTTTGAGGCGCTGCATCTCCACCCCCTAAGCGTATCTCCCCTCTATCCAAAACAAACCCATTTTTCTTAACCAGAAATAACAGATCACTGCTGAGTTTGTTAGCGTATTGAGAACGCAATCTCAATGCCTTTTCTGGATTAAAATCAGCCAATATCGTCAAAGGAGCCGTTTCATCGGATCTTTTGCCAAATGGAGAAGGCAAGTCGATACTCACGCCTTTTAAAGAAGAGTGCATTTCCATTTTATCTAAATCATTCGGATTTTCGGTAAACGTGATTTTACTCTTGACTTTCAACTGCCCGTCCATCACAGAGAAAACAGGTAGATCAAATTTTTGACGAAGAAAATCGATGCTGGTTTTGCCCTGAATGTTCACTTCAGTACCTTTCTCAGGCTTCTTTAAGGATTGGATCTCTATCGATATGGGCTCACCTAACAATCTTGCTTTCAAAGGACTTAAGCTCACGCCATGCTCATCAAAATACAATGTTCCTGACAATTGAGTCAGTTCAATATCATTCAAAATATGATGAAAAATAATGGGGTTATTGTTAAATAAAATGGCGCCATGAGCTAATACTTCATCATTTTCCGGATAAAGAGGGGCTTCAAGGTTTAAATCCAAAGCCACCGATCCACCTATTTCTAAATTATTTAATTTCGATAAATACTTCTTTAAAGGACTTTTTAATACATAGGATTCGACCTTATGGGCAGAGGCTTCAACTTGACCATGGAGTAATAAATTTTCCCTATTGAGTCCAATGTCTGCTATATTCAAATTGACCTTAGAAACATCTATATCGTCTAATTGTGCATGAAACACATCGAGCTCAAGATCTCGTTTATTGACCACCAAATACCCTTCAATCTCTTTGATGATAGGCCATCCTTTATGGAAATATAAATCCGTGCCACTTAAGCGGCTCTTTATTTTGAATTCTCCCGGACCTTTTTCAAATGGAAAGTCAGCCCAAGGTCCACTCAGCTCAAGTTCTGCATGAAGCTTGTCAATTCGTTTGATGTCATGATGTATCCAACGACTTAATTTACGCTTACCTGTGATATTTGGAATATATGACAGCCATTGTTCAGCATTGCTGGCTGATAGTTGTGCACGTAGTTGCACGGTTCGATTCGTCGTTGAAAAAGCATCATCCATTGCACCTTGTGCACTGAACACAAAATCAGGATGAGTTAAAATGAAACGGTCCATATGAATGTTCAAACCATGTTCCGATTCCTTCCAAATAAACGCTGCATTCGCTTGATTAAAAGTAACAGGAGACAGTCCGCTCCCTGGTGCAAGTATTGTCTCTTCTCCATCAATCTCCAGACGACCCTCTGTGGGTTGCCAACTGACTGCGCCAGAAATATTTTTGACAAGTGGAAGCGCCCCCTTGGCATCCCAACTCAAAGGAGAAAATCGCGACAAAACATAGTCAACATGCCCATTATTTATGTCAATTTGGGTGTTATGCAACACACCGCGAGGTTTAATCGCAAGGACAGGTTGCATTATTTCAGGCCATTTGATGTTGCTGGCCAATATGGGCTCTAACAACAGATTTTCGACAAAGATGTGGTAAGATTGTGATGATTGTTGATGATTGATGAGTAAGGAATTTTCAGGCCACATCGTATCACCCGTTCGTAACTTGATATGATCCCCCAGAAACGTCCAACCCTCTTTTGTTGGCCTCCATGCCAAATTGGCTTTTACCGATTGAATCAATTGATCACTGGAAAAAGTAGTATGACTCCATACCACATTGCGAAAATTAAGCTTCGTCTGGATATTTGAAATGTGGCCTTTCATCCAATCAATCCACACTTCAAAGTTACCTTTTCCTCCTTGAAAATGATAAGGAGCGTCTGGGAAAAAATATTGCCATTGACTCGGTAAAAACTGATGAATAGAAAAATAGGCTTCCCCACTGATCTTATTTAATGCCGAAGGGTTTAAATACAGATCGGCTAAAACAGTCAGTTTTGTCGCCAAAGTTTGGGCTAATTTGGCTTCTCCTTTTAAGCGATAATGTCCATTGTAATTGACTGCGGTGAGATTGAGTGAACTGAGTGGCAACAAAGAACCATCGTTCAAATGAACCATAGCAGATACATTTTTAATCATGATTTTTTGCTGATCTAACAGCCAAGCTAAGACTGGTAAATACAGATCAGGATTAAGGGTTGCTGCTTCATTGTCTAGCCGTAATCCGTCAATTTGCCAACGATCTTTGATTTGACGCAACGTCAAATGAACGTCATCAATATAAAGAATGCCTGGTTGAATATGCCAATGCCAGAGCGAACTAAATAGGTTAATGCCAACTAATAATTTAGATAACTGCAACACCTTTTCTTGACTATCCAGTACTTTAACCTGATTGAGTTTTAATACAGGTTCAAACCAGTACCAACTGGTTTCCATGGTATTAATGATCACAGGTTGTCCAATGAGGGCTGATAAATGTTTTTCAACATCTCCCTTATATTGCTTAGCCCATGGAGTCATGGCACGGAATAAGCTAAACACAATAGCCAAGATGATCAACAAAATAGCGAAAAACACCCAACATTTTTTCAGAAATCGGACAAAGTACTTCATCAATATGGTTCTTGCCCCTTCCTTCATTGCTCCACCACATCGACCCCTTTGGGTACTTTAAATTGAAACAGAGTAGGCTTTAAGCGTAAATTATTCTTGATGCGATTCAATGTCACCTCAGTGTGCTGACCTAATTGGTCAAATAGCTCAATTTTTCTTAA
>DAHWEW010000284.1:0-3216 GCA_027326225.1 Legionellaceae bacterium | reverse complement strand
AAAAGTACGGCTATGAAGTCGTGGCTATGGCTATGGACGTAGGCCAAGGCGGTGACTTTGAGGTAATTCGCCATCGAGCTATCGCTGCTGGTGCTGTAGCCGTTGAGGTGATTGATGCTCGTGCTGACCAGTCATACTCAATGACTGGACTTAAGGTTAAAGTGAAAGCATCATCGGTCGTGTAAGATATCGCTGGATTAACTCCCGTTAAATTGAAGATTTTTGACTTTTCAGCTGGACCCACCGTCCATAACTGCTCTACAAACAGTTTGAATGTCCAAGGTTCTTTGACTGTTACTATTAATCCTGATGGTCCAATTCCCCATTCACTGTCACCCAATATATCCTGAGTGTTTGTTGGGATCCAGACTGTTGGGCCAATCCCCCACATCATTTTATTATCTCTTGCATCCGGGGAAAGAAGCCCTGAGTACAAGGATGGTCCTAAACCAAATTGTGTTCCTGAATCAACGAATGAATTCTGTTGATTAACAACAGGAAGAGAGAACCGTGACACTATATCCCAATGCTTACTTATTTTAATAGGAACCAATGGCTGAATATCCATGGTTTCTACTTTTCCATTATATTCCAGATTAATATTTTGACTGTAATTAAAGGCAAAGGGAATTGAAATGATTTTTGCTAAAGGATTAGTCAGCGCAATGGCTATCTCTTTGTCGGTGAGAGCAAATAAGTTGGGGAGTGCAAACCACCAGAGCATTCCAATCATCATCCATAACTGCCGATGTTTCATCAATTGTGTCCTCCGAAAGACGTACATCAGTGTGTAACAGAAAATCTGTCAAAACCATGCATGCAGGCAACCATTCGTAACTCGACAGGCTAGTCAGGTAAAAGTACCTGCGAGCTGATGACTAGTTTAAGCGCGTATTTCTGTTAGAGCAAGCATTCTCTCAGTCTGTCGTTTGACTTCTGACTTCTGACTTAGACTCCATATACTGACGATCCTATCGATATGCATCTCATTATATGAAAAAATATGTTACAATATGCACCCAATAAATTTTTTTTGATTTTATATTATGCTTCGACTGTTTAAAGCGGGTGTTCAAAGTTTCTTAAACTATGTCGTCCCTTCATCTATTCCACCCAAACCATTTGATGTGAACGCTATGATCAAAGAATTGTATGCCTATGGGGGTGAATTTGCTGATTTTATTGTTCAGCGATTCTTTATCATCCCTCAATCCATGAAACATCTGTCTGATGAAGCAACTTTGAGTCTGATCCAACCACTTGCTGGTCAATTGATTCTTCAATTGCCCTGGGTAGTCAAAAATCAGGGGTTAGTCACGCTTCAAAGAGCAGTGCAACCAGAAACGATATCCTTAGCAATTAACCAACATTGTAGAGAGATAGCCAGCCAACCCATCAAAGTGTTGGCAGTAACCGAGGGCCAGGCGCAGGGAAGTCTGTTTCATAGTTATGTTTGCACTTTGCTTGCTTATACAATGATTGAAGTTTTGGAGGCTATTTTAAAAGAGAAATTTCCACATGCAAATGAGTTGATTGACTCTCTCAATACTCATAGAACCATTTGTGAATTATTTTTAGCAAGTGAAGCCCTAGATCTTCGTTTTGAACATAAGCATGTGATGCTTGGCGAGGTTTTAGATGCGTTTCTTCATAGACGTGTCAAGATACCTGCTGCTGAAATCCCCCCCTTATTCAAAGTCATTGCAGCTGGTTTCATTAAAATTGAACATGTTCCAATCATCAGACTCAGCATGATTGTCCATACCCTCCATCATCAGTTAAACACTGCTAAAACATTTAAGGATATTGAAGGGGTATTAGTCCAGTTCGTGAAAGATCCGAGAAAGCCTTTGATTGATATCTATCAATATTGCCCGCAAGTATTTCAAACAATCGTTGATTATATTTGGAGTGATAAGCCAAACTCAAAATTAAGCAATGCACGTTTTTTACTTCTCATGGCAGGCCTAAATCAAGCATCAGGCAATGCCCATGATCATAGTGCACTCTTTTTTCTCCTTTTTAGTTCTTATCGTAAATGTCTTATGTCAGAAGAGTATAAGCTTTATGAAGATACTTTGCTCACATTGATTGTAAATACAATTCTAGAATGTGAAGAGTCAATGCGTGCACGTAGCTTTCAAGTGAATTATTTTCTCCGTCATATTTTACCTATTGATAAATATGTGGATATCGCATTAGCGATGGCTATATCAACCTGCAATACTCTTTCTATTAAGGAAAAAAAATCGTTATTTGTAACGCTCATGACACCTATCCAACCCAAAGGAGAAATGATCTTAAACTGGTGTCATATTCTTCAATGCCCAGAGCTAACAACTGATGTTCATGCTGCTTTCTATGAACTTGTTGGTGCTCATATTGAGCAGAGATGTTTACAAACTCCACAGACGTATCGACCATTTCTCAATGGTTTTCAAGCCTTGTATGAGCAATTTTTGTGTCAGAGTTCCGAGGTAGAAACAAATTTGTCTGTCACCACTAAAATGGATGCGATTGCCGAACGATTGATTGCATGTGTTCAAAGATCAAGTGACGAACAATTGATACAATTTTTTAAAACCTTCTCTTCTTTTACAGAAAAAGAAAAGCAGACCGTTTTGATGGTGTTGTTTGTCAAAGGCAAATCTTTGGCTGAACTGATTGAGCCATTAATCACTGTAGAGAAAAGCGCTAAAAAACCGCCTCAAGAAAAGACCTCCCGCTGGCATAAAGACTATTGGTCTACAGCCACCAAAGCCATTATGAGATTAGATTTGAACTATCCCCCTGATTGGCTATTAGAAAAACTATTGGCAAAAGATGGTGTTCATCAACAAGTCATCTTACTGCTCATGTCCTTGATTATTATGTTCCAGAAAAAAAATGATTCTCTAGTGCCTAAGCTTGTCTCATGGAAGCAATGGATTTGGTCATTGATTCATACCATTCTTGTAGCACATCCAGAGACAGCAATTGGCAAAGAAATGCGACAGATGATCGAGTCTTTGGACATCAAGTCCTATCTTCCCAAAGAAGATCAAGGCCTTTTGATTCATTTGATGACGCAACCAAAAAATAAAAAAGAAGACATTGACAGTGTTGTGGCCGAAATCAACCAAATGAATTCTGAATTAAAAGCTCGAGTTTAGCCATTTTTCCCTAATCCGTTCGCCCTGAGGAGCGTGCGTAGCACGCGTCTCGAAGGGCTTTCTA
>DAHWEW010000283.1:0-3218 GCA_027326225.1 Legionellaceae bacterium | reverse complement strand
AGAGGCACATGGCTGCACTTAATGATGATGTACGTACGACTCTCATAAAAGGTTTAAATTAAGATGCGGTTGCCCTGAATAAATCCCTATTTAGGCAGGGTTGCATCACTCGGATGGTACTATCATATTTTGTACATTTTAATGCAATCCCGCTGTCCTTTTTAGAGCTTAAGGATTCGGAATGTGGGCGAACGGTTACTCTTCAAGGATGTGATTTAAGCTGCTCTGCGTTTGTGCGCCATATAAAACATCATAAAATTTCCCTTCTGGGGTAAACACAAACGTAGCGGGTACTCCCCTGATGTCCCCTAAATTTAATATACCACTGGGATCTTCTTTTAAAGATGGATAGCGTATATTATATTTTTTTATTAATGTGGCTTGTTTGTTTTCTGGAAGGGCATCGTAATTGACGGCAAAGAGGGCGATGCTTTTTTTATGCGCTTCATAAAATCGATTAAATACAGGGATCTCATCAAGACAAGGACCACACCAACTGGCCCAATAATTAATAAACACCCATTTGCCCGCTAGTTCAGAGAATAAAATCGTCTCGCCATTCATATTTTTCAATATGGGCGCACTGTAAGCACTGAAGATGAAAAGCGAATAAAAACAGGCAGTAAGTAATGGTTTTAGTAAGGACATAAGAGGCTCATGAGATCAAGAGTTTTATTATATAAGGGTCTTAATGTTTTGTTAATATTCATTTGTTAAAGTTCTTGGTACATGACCATTCTTAAAATGGTACAAAATTGGTCATCCATCCCTGGTGGAGCGCTATACTTTATAAGACCTTAGGATTCTTAGTGAGTGTGTAACTTTATTCCTTTTGAAAAAATCTTGACAGAAGGCTTACGTAGTTATGTTCGTGTTTAATGTTATTCTGAGACAAATATGCCCATTGTTCTGATAGTTGCTTCAATACTGATCCTCTCTTCGATTTGTGTAGCATTGATGTTTTATCAACTCACAAAAGAGCCGCCGGTACGGTTGAAGATAGCGGATTATAGTAAGCTCATTTGCAGCGGAATCATTGCTTTTATTGCAGATACAGTGGGTGTTGGTAGTTTTGCCGTGAATGTCATGTTAGCAAAATTATTAGGCACGTTTAGGGATGATGAATTACCAGCAGTAAACAATGGTGCGCAAGTTATTCCTGGGACCATAGAGTCGCTTTTTTTTATGCAATTGGTTGATGTTGATTTAACCACGCTGGTTACTTTGGTGTTAGGAACCTGTTTGGGTGGTTTGGTCGGAGGAACCATTGTCAGTCGCTTAAGTAAACAAGCCATTCGTCTGGCGATGATGTGTTGTTTTTTGTTGATTATTGGTTTATTGATTTGTCATCAATGTCATTTATTTCCGATAGATGGTGAGATGGTTGAACTACATTCGGGTAAATTGGTGATTGGTTTTTTTGCCATGGCTATCTGTGGCGCGCTGACTTCTGTCGGTATTGGCTTATTTGTAATGGTGCAAGGCGTGTTGTTTTTAATGAGTGTATCGCCTCTCATTGCTTTTCCCATCATGACCACGGCAGGTGCCATGCAACAACCATTAACGACCTTGGTCTTTTTGCAACAGAAGAAAATCCCATTGAAAAAAACACTGATATTAAGTGTTGCAGGTTGTTTAGGCGTATTGGTGACTTTACCTATATTCGCCCATTTAACCATTTCTTGGTTGCACTCACTATTGTTGGTCATTTTGATTTATAATTTCATCGCAATTACCCGTACCTACTTACAATCCAGACCTCCTCGCTATGCGTTAGGTTCAGAAACTGAGGTCGCATCATAGGATCCTAACATTTGAATGGATGAGCCTAAAAGTAAATCACAGAAAAAGCGTGAAGCAGATGCTTTGCAAAAGATTGGGGTTAAGCTGATTGATTTAGACATTAGCATACTAGAAACCCTCCAATTACCTAGCCATTTGCTAGATGCCATTGTTCATGCCAAATCTATAAAAAGTCATGGTGCTTTTAGAAGGCAAACACAATTGATTGGTAAACTCATGCGTGTAGAAGGCATTGACGAGAGTCTTCATCGTTATGAAGCGTTGCTTGAAGAAAGAAGCGCTCAGTCAAAAACCTTTCATGACGTAGAATATTGGCGTTCCCGCTTAATCAACGAAGGGCGGGAGGCTTTAACGGAATTGATGAACGCCTTTTCTCCACCCGATCCGCAACACCTTCGTCAACTCATCAAAAAAGCGGTCGATGAACAAGAAAAAGATCAACACACTGGGGCCAGTAAAGCATTATTTCGTTATTTGAGGTCTTTTATTCAATGATTTATTCACTATTTGTGAGCTGTCCCAAAGGATTGGAATATTTGCTCGAAGATGAACTCAAGGCTTTGGGTCTCACTGTCACCAAAGTGAGTCCACAAGGGGTTTATGGGCAGGCTTCATTGGCTATTCTTTATGAGCTTTGTTTGTGGTCGCGATTGGCCAATCGGGTGCAGCTTATTTTATTAAAAGGAGCGGCACCTCATTCAGATGCTCTTTATCAATTATGTCGAGCGTTTGCTTGGGATAAGGTCTTTTTATGTGAAAAATCGCTGGCTATTGAATTTCATGGCTCATCTCAAGCCTTTTCTAACTCCATGTTTGGCGCGCAAGTGATCAAAGATGGTATTGTTGATTACTTTCAGGAGCTGACGGGCAAAAGACCGATGATTGATCGCAAAAGCCCGGATATCAAATTGCATGCTTATTTAAAAAATGAAGAAATCACGATCAGCTTTGATTTGACAGGATATAGTCTTCACCAGCGAGGGTACCGTCAAGAAGCGGGTATTGCGCCGTTAAAAGAAAACATAGCTGCAGCTATCCTGATTCGTGCTAAGTGGCCAGAATTGTATGAAGAAGGATATGCTTTGCATGATCCTTTTTGTGGTGCAGGCACGATTGTGATCGAAGCCGCACAAATGGCGGCTCGTATTGCCCCAGGTCTCATCCGCCATGATCAGTCTTTTCATCATTGGGTTTTGCATGATGAGACCCTTTGGCATGACGTAAGAGCAAAGGCCATACAACAAAAAAGGCCCTTATCTCTTATCTTGCAAGGTTCTGATGCGAACCTCCAAATGATAAACAAGGCTCGAGAAAACGCGACCTTGGCAGGCGTTCAGTCTTTGGTTCTGTTCAACCATCACGCATTAAAAGAATGTAGACACAATACTCGAGTTTAGCCATTTTTCCCTAATCCG
>DAHWEW010000282.1:0-3220 GCA_027326225.1 Legionellaceae bacterium | reverse complement strand
ACCATCGACACAATTAGGTAAATGAGGATACAAGTTTTTAGTGATGGTTATTTTCTGAATGACTTCTGCTATCAGTTTCTGTCCACCAAAACCTGGGTTTACGGTCATCAACAGCACAAAATCCAGGCGATGAGCACACCATTGTAAGCAGTCAAGTGGCGTTGCGGGATTTAAGACCAGTCCTGCCTGGCAACCATTGTCTTTGATTAATTGAAGACTTCTATCTAAATGAATGGTGGCATCAGGATGAATACTGATGCGTGTGGCACCACTTTTAGCAAATGGTATGATCAATTCATCTACAGGAGTCACCATTAAATGAACATCAAGTGGCAGTTTAGGAAAACGTTTACTGATAGACTCACAAAGCACAGGACCAAAGGTCAGATTAGGAACGTAATGGTTATCCATGACGTCAATATGGATCATATCAGCACCAGCTTTCATGACCGCATTGATTTCATCTCCAAGAGCGGTGAGATCTGCAGAAAGTAGAGAGGGTAGAATTTGATAAGTCATAGTGCAGTCAAGACTCCCAAAATTAGCTTTTATCAAATGATCCAACAAAGGTGATATTGAAGGAGACAATTTCTACTTTTGAGTCGTAATCTTTGATGGTTTTTGTGGTGAATGCGCGTAGATCGAGACCAAGCATAGAATAGTCGTCTAGAAAATAACCTAAGCCGATGATTGCTTGTGCTCCAGGTGCTGTTGTTGACTTTTTGATTTCGCTGTTTGGTACCAGTTGATTGTTATCATAAAACTTAAAAGTATTATTCACATATGCATACCCTACGCCAAGACCTAGGTAAGGAGAGAAATTAGTGACGGTTTCATCGAAATAGAAATCATAAAATGCATTAATCATGGCCGCACCCGCTACGGTTTGTCCTTTGGCGGTAAGCCCTGAATTGGTAGAGCTATTTGTGTTCACGGTGATTGACCCCACATCGATTGATTTATAGGGCGCGTAATTGATGAACAACTCTCCTTCTAATCTAAAATGCTGAAATCGATAACCAAAGTCCGCACTAATATCTCCAAATACCCCATGAAAGAAAGTGGCTTTGGCAGGAGTTCCGGTTAATGGATTGATAAAAGTGATATCAAGATCATGTTCATAACTAGGGCCTATAGAAAGCCCACCATAAATGCTTGATGGCGGATTCACTGCATTTATCTTTCCAGAAAGGAATAATAACACCAATCCAAACCGCAAATAGGTGAGCGATAACTTCAAAATCCGATTCATTCTATTCCCTTACTTATAATTGCCTTCATCAAAACGATAAACAACGCCAAGATTGCCCATTTGTGCTTGAAACATCGCGCCCAAGTTATTGACTTTTACTGTGGCAACATAGCGATAGCCAAGATTCAAGGCCCAATTTTCAGCAAAGTTATAAGTGATGCCTGCCAAACCTTGATAAGCAAAGGCACTATTAGAACCTGAAAAATAAGTGGTCGTTAAAGGACCTGTGCTATCTAATTGTGAATAAACCCAGGCATATCCTATGCCAACTCCCAAAAAAGGCTGCAAGGTATTGAGTAGGTTAGGAAAATCATAGTAAACATTGGCCATGGCCAAAATATCGTAGTTGTAGCCGCTCACACCAGTTTGAGTGAAATTATTGACTTTGAAGCTGTTCAGATCTGCATGAATATAAGTGAGTTCTCCTTCATAGCGCATGGGATTGCTTTTGAAGCCAATGTTGCCTCCTGCATCATATCCTGAGTCATAAGAGGCATCGGTGCGCGTCAGTCCGTTTACAGAGTATCTGACATTATTGGGTACATAAGTGTACCCACCAAAGGCGCCAGCATACCAGCCATTAATTGGTGTGGAGGCACCAGCAAGGCTGGTGGTTAATAATGATGCAATAATCAATGGAAGTCTCATAACATCCCTTTATGATGAAAAGTCTCTCCATGTTAACGATTTGGCTTTATTTTGCAAGTGGATCATTTCGCTTATACAGAGGATACAAATCCTGAGGTAATCGGATAGCGCCAATCTCGACCAAATGCACAAGTCGTTATTTTAACCCCTGGAGCAGCTTGTCGACGTTTGTATTCGTTTTGTTTGATGCGTTTTAATGTTTGATTGACCAATATGGGTTCAAACCCATAAGTGACTATTTCTTCTGCACTTAAGTTTTCTTCCATATAAAAACTGATGATGGCATCAAGAATCGCATACTCTGGTAAGCTATCCTGGTCAGTTTGGTTTGGTGCGAGTTCAGCGGAGGGAGGGCGCTTGATGACCCGTTCGGGAATGACCGGCTCAAGCGTATTTCGATAGTGAGCCAAGGCAATGACCATGGTTTTTAAGACATCTTTTAATACTGAAAATCCACCCGCCATATCGCCATAGAGTGTGGTATAACCCACGGCACTTTCGCTTTTATTGCTGGTGCAAAGGAGCATTTTTCCTGTTTTATTGGACAATGCCATCAATAACGTGCCGCGAATACGTGCTTGCAAATTTTCTTCAGTGACATCTGGTGAGAGATCTTTAAATGATGGGCTAAGTGTTGTCAAAAACGCATTGAATGTGGGTTCTATGCTCATCAGCGTGTATTTCACCCCCATGCGATTTGCTTGCAATATGGCATCTTTCACACTGATGTCTGCCGTATAACGTGAGGGCATCAATAGGACTTCTACTTTCTCGGCTCCTAAAGCATCAACAGCTAAGCATAAGGTTAATGCAGAATCAATTCCACCAGATAGCCCCAAGAGAACGCCCGGAAAATGGTTTTTTTGGACATAATCTTTGAGACCACAGACCAATGCTTGGTAAATCAATGCTTCTTTGGATAATGAGGGTTTGATGTCTCCTTGTATGCTGTCATGACCTATTTTTACAGTTTGTAAATGTTCAATAAAAGCAGGTGCTCGAGCTTGAATGTTACCCGTGTGGTCTAGGACTAAAGATTGGCCATCAAAGACCAGCTCATCTTGTCCGCCCACTTGGTTTACATAAACCATCACAAGCCCTTTTGTACAATAGGAGCGTAATAATGTTTCCCTTAATTCGAATTTCTTTTGATCAAACGGAGAGGCGTTGATACAAAAGACCACATCAGCGCGTTCTTTGATGAGTGCTTCCATAGGACCTGGTTGCCAAATATCTTCACAGATACAAAGACCTATTTGTTGATTTTTGATGGTGAATATACAAGGGGTATTTGGGCCTTTTGTAAAATAGCGACATTCA
>DAHWEW010000281.1:0-3224 GCA_027326225.1 Legionellaceae bacterium | reverse complement strand
CTGTTTTCCATAACAGTGGCGTGGCTCTGCCATGGGTTGTTATTAAATTAATACAAATCGTTTCTTGACCATCTTTGGCAAAACTCGTCCAGTCTAATGCAACATAAATTTTGGTTCGACATCCAATAACATAAGGTACCCAGCTTGAAGCAATATCCCAAATAGTAAACTTTTTATTGCTAAGTAATCGATCAATTTGTTTGGTTGCATGTTTTTTCTTTAAATTTTTGGCTCTTGCTAATCCTTCACCTAATTGATGAAGACGAAGAGTTTCACTATTCATTAATCCAAATGCTGCATCAGCTAATGAGTCTTGTCTTTTTTTATGCATCGTATCCGTTAGAAGATTATGCACAAATTTTTGAACTTCACTTATTTTTGGTTTGGCTACGACAGACATTATCACTCCTCAAGGGAAAAATGATATTTTGATCTTTTTTTTATATTTTTCAATAGGATAAAAACATTTGATCAATTTGGTCTGAGGGGATCACTGAGGTCGGATGTAGGGGTGTTTTGTGTTTCTAATAAAAGATCCCTGATTTGTTTTGGTGATATAGTTTCACCAGGTTCATCATTGAGTTGATGAAGGAGCGCGGTAGTGAGATGAGCTCTGATAGTTTGATTCATTTCCCATGGACTTGAGTCGGAGAGTATGTTCTTTAAGATATAGTGAATATGCTGAGAAAATGATCTTAATTCAGATTGGATTTCTGGAAGTGAATGTTTAGTTGTTCGATTCTGTCTAACTCGTGTGCGACTAAGTCTTGATTGGCTTGGTCTTGTAGTTGGTGATGAAATGATAGGATTTGAGTTTGTAATCGTTTAATGGTTTTACTGTCGCTCCAATTTGTAGTTAAGTTTTCGTGAAGATGTTGAATATCAAGATAATGGTCAATGAGTTCTTTCAATTTGGGATCAAAATGTTGACGGAATGGTGTTAAGAACTGCAAATGCCTAATCAATGGCTGATTATCCTGATTGAATCGCGTTAAATCATCCATGGTTTGAAGTAAGGGTACTTTAAGTATTTCTTGTTCTATGTCAAGTAGACCAGAATCAATTTTTTTGTCCAGCTTTTGATAAAGATCCAATATATCATTGGCATTTTGATTAGAAGCCGAGTTAGGATCCATGAGAAGCGTCTCATAAGCGTTGCTAACAGCTTCATATTTTTGTTTTAATTCATTGATTTCTGAGGTTATTGCAGGATAGGTTTCTGCGAATTTCGGAGTAGTAGTGAGTCGTTGTAAAAGTTCTTCATGTGCTGTTTCAAAGCGTTGTAGTTTTTCTTCGATGGTTTTTTTAAGTGTGGTGATGGGTTCAAACATTAATGAAGATAACTCACTGAGCTTTAGATCGATATCCTGCTTTAATTGTAGTAAAGGTCTTAGAATGGCTTTATTTTTTTCGAGGGGTGATAGAGTTGGGTCAAGACTTTTTTTTAAATCTAGGTAAACAACATATTGCCTTTTAATGTTATCAATTTTGAGGGGTAATTCTGCATTAGGTTCACCGATTTGGATAAGCGTAAAAGATTTGAGTTTTGTTTTTAATTCATGCTCCATTTCGGATATCAACTGCTCGAGTTGGTTTACATTCAGACTGTCGATTCGATCAGCGTATTGATGAATATGTATTTGATCCGATTTTACGTCTACTTTTCGAACGATTTTTTTCTTTACACGTTGAATCATAATAAATGCCTAAAGTGATCTTAATTACATTATAGTTTAAATACAGTATGACTACTGGCGTAAACCTCGGGTCAATTGTCAACAGACCCTAAATGCGACATAAATTTTTATATTCACAAGTTAAGCACGTACTTTCTTTCTGAGGATTAGGTGGACAATGGCCATCTCGAAACTCAATCGTCAGCTGTGTTAAGCGTTGGCGCCATTCTTCACGTTTCTGCGACCATGTTTCGTCTTTTTTGAGGGGACTTAACCCTACCTCAGCATTTTTATCCTGACTAATGCCATTGCAGATCAGTTGTCCGGTTTTGAGTTGCAGGAATAATAAGGCGTTGATGTTCTGATCGAGCAACGCATATAGCAAGAGTTGAGGTGCTTCAGGACGCTCTTCATTCCAAGGCTTAGAGGGAGGGATGCTGCTTTTATAATCAATGACCCACGTTTCATCTTCTGAAAGTGAATCGAGGCGGTCAACTCGCACAGAAAAATCGATGCCTGCCAGGTTTAAGGTAAACGCTTGCTCAACGGCTTTCACGATAAACGGTGGACGCTGTTTTTCCCATAAAAAACTGGCTTGGATAAGTGCGCGGAGACGATCACGCTCAATGGCTTGTATCAAGGGTGGGAATGAGCAGGCATGTTGTTGGATATGCGGCTCTAGTGCGATGTCAATGGCGTGGTTCAATAAGGTGTCTAATGCTTCAGTTGATTGGTTGAGTAGTGCTTGCTGACTTCCTAATGATTTCCAAATCACTTCTAACAGTTTATGGATAATTTGGCCGCGATCGGCATCATTTAATCCGGTAGAAGGTGTTAATCTGGCTTTTGCATGTAATCGATGTGAAGCAAACGCTCGGAAAGGGCATTGGGCTTGATGGGCAAGTATTGCAGTTCCTCCAGACAAGTTTTCCAGTTCAGCAACAGGATAGGTATAAGACTCGTCATATTTGATGAGTAAACAAGGGGAAACAGGAGGTTTGATGATTGATGTTTCAAAAATCGGAATATCCTGAATCAATGGACTTGGTAAATTGGGTGTATCGCCAGTTAGTCGGGGGTAACTGAAGATGCATTGCTGGCAGCTGTTTTGAAATCGTTCTAACAGTTTTTTTGCCAAATGCAATTCTCGTTCAGGGAGTGCATGTGGCATTTGATGCTGACGTTGAATGGCGATGGGGATGAAAGGTGATAATTTTACTTTTTGTGGTAAACACTGATCAGTTAGTCCTATGACCCAGATGGCATCAAACTCGCATCCTGAAGCTTCAAGTAATCCTAAAATTTGAATAGGGCTTGGCGTTTTACGGATTTGAAATACGGTGGCTTTGATCATGTCACGAAGGGCATTTAATGCCTGTGCTTTGGTCATGAGTGGTTGTACGTGTGCCAATAGCAAAAATTCATCAAAGAGTGCTTGTAAACGTTGTAAATATTGATAGGCTGATGAGTTGAGCGCATATTCACCAGGAAATTGAAGTGCGGTGAGTCTTGCTTTGAAATGAGCAATCCATTCTTGTGGTGTTGCTT
>DAHWEW010000280.1:0-3253 GCA_027326225.1 Legionellaceae bacterium | reverse complement strand
ACTGCTTCATTTGTAGTCACACATGTTTTTGCCCTGGTATTTAATTATGGACTGTCTGCAACTCGGGTTCATGGTCTTCATCAACCATGCACTTATCATCCCAAACCTAAGCTAATAGCTGAGTTACAAGAGGTTGACTCGCTACCTAATACCGATTATGTTCCTTACGCTTACGATATAGACGAAGATTGTTTTGAAATGATAGACCAATCCTCACCCATATTAACTTCATTCAGATCCGAGATAGATATGCCAAAAATGAAAGCGAGCAGAGAATACAGCGCTAAAGAGATGACCGAACTTGCTCTTAAATATTTGCCCCAAACCACATTTCACGTGATTGAGCAAGAGGATGCTATCAATCCTATCCAGTTGGTTAATAAGTCGGTGGACTATTATTTCTTTAAAGTGCAGGTTGAGTTAGATCAATTATCTTGGGTATTGGTGTATTACGATCGCCAACAAAATACATTGTATTTTTTTGACCCGGAGGGTTTACCCTTAGAAAAATTTAATCCTCATTGGTTTGGCTCATTTGAATTAGAAGGTACTTCATTGGCTTTTTCTCATAGTTGGTTTGTTTTTTCTAAACATAAAAAAGCGAGTGAATATCAACGAACAGGTGTTATTTGTATCGAGCTGGCTAAAAGTATTAGTCAAGGACTTTCTATTCATACAGAATGTTTGCAAGGGATACAACATCACGACGCATGGGATCAATTAAGTGAAAACATCATTCATTTTAATCTGCTACATGATCCGCAACTCAATGATTTGGGGATCCTTCGAGTGTCATACCCTAATAAAATATCGACTGTTTCAGGAGAGCGTAGAGAACTAGCGCTCACAACTATTTTAAATGCACAACAATCTGACATGCAGGAAGAAAAAGCAAGGGCTTTCGTTGAAAAAAGAAAGAGCCCTGTTTTTTTTGCGACAGAAGAAATCTCTCCTTTGTTTGGTGCGTTGACATTCTATGAATCTATTTTAGGGCTCTCAGTGGAAAATATTCAACAGATAGTTGAAACAGCACCACCATCAACCCAGAAAAATATATTGGATTTATGTCTTAAACTCATATGGTCTCGCACTCCAGTACTTGAGGATAAACAAGCACTTGTTCAGTTGGTTCAGGAGACAATGCTGGAGTTGAATTCTGTGTCTTTATCCCAATGAATCTCCAACTGATCCGTCAAAGCTCTATTTTGTTTGCGATCATAAAATGTTGTGTTAGGGGGATCAGTCTGTTTGTATATAGATACTAAGAGAGAAAGTTTTCTGTGGTTTTAATAAACTAAGAGCATAAATATTGTATACTCAAATATACTTATATAAATAGATTTGGCTCTTATCCTCAGATGGGGGCTTAGGAATTAGAGAGACATCCCCAGGTTAGAGGCAAGCACTTCCCAGGAAAGGCTTGCACCATGTTTCTCTGCACGTTCTGCATCTTCTAGCAGGTGCCCTAGATTTTCTATTTTCTCTTCTAACTTTCTAATTGATAACTGCTGGTCTTCTGATAGTTCTGTCACTAATCTTAAGCTGTCAAAGTTTTCTTGTAGATGTTCTAAAGAGCTGCTTTTCGGGATAACGGCAATATTTTGTAGTAACAAAAAAGCCAACATAATTTGTGATGGGGAAATCCTCAGATGCTTAGATAGGGTCGTTAAGGGCTCTTGATCGAGCAAAAATCGCGCATTTAAAAAGCCAAGGGGACTGTATGCAATGACTTTTATATCATGAGTTTTGCACATATCCACTATATTTGGTGTTCTAGCGAATAAGCTCGATTCAATTTCATTGGCATAGGGTTTCTCAAAATGACCTTTATCACACACCGCAAGTAGCCGAGAAAGATGGCCTTCATAACAATTAGAAACCCCTATGTGTTTGAGTTTACCAGGGACTTGGTTGGATAGCTCACTCCATGCCTGTGTTAAAGTTTCCTCATCGCGAAAAAAACGCTGAGGAAAATGAATAAGCAATAAATCAAAGTAGGTTATTCTAAGAACTTCTAATAGGTGATCAATATATTGAGGTGAGCAATCTAAGGTTTTCATGGTGATCCATAGATCTTCTCGCTTTAGACCTAACCCACCCGATTCGACAGAGTCAAATGCATAACGAAGTGCTTTAGCAACATGGCCTAGGTTTTCATAGTTGACTGCTAGATCAAGGTGGCGATAGCCTATCCTAAGCGCATTGATAATGGTATTGGGGTCCATCACGGTGAAGGTACCAAAACCCATGGCAGGAATAACTTTAGGCATAATCTTCTCCTCTAATTTGTGTTAATATCATACCACAGACTTCAGACATCCATTTGCGGGTCATATTCCTAATTTATTGGTTTGATTTATATGACCGACTGCCATTGTCTCAACGATGGGGGTTCGCGTCTCAGAGCTTGAATTACAGATTTTCAATGATTGACTGCTGTCAAAACAATATCAAAGTTGAACCTTGAAACCTCTCAGTACGGAGTCCTTACTATGAGTTCTATTACGATTCGTGAACCAAAACCTGAGGATAAAGAAGCATTTTTGCAAGCCATGTTATGTAGCCAATCATTGCACCATCCATGGGTTAAATCACCTCAGACTTCACAAGAATTTGATAACTATATTCTGCGCCTACAGCAAACTAATCAAAAAGGATTTTTTCTTTGCGATCAATCTAATAATATTGTAGGCGTCGTTAATTTAAACGAAATTGTTCGAGGTTTTTTCCAAAGTGCTTATTTAGGTTTTTATGCGGTCGCTGATTATGCTGGCCAAGGTTATATGAGTGCTGGTTTGAAATTAATTTTACATAATGTATTTGAGGAAATGAAATTACATCGCTTAGAGGCAAATATTCAACCTGAAAATATCAGATCAATAAACTTAGTAAAAAACAATGGATTTAGGAAAGAAGGCTATTCACCACGCTATCTTAAAGTGAATAACGAATGGCGTGATCATGAAAGATGGGCCATTACTTATGAAGATTTTATTTGAGATAGTCATTATTTAGGTCGTGAGCCAATATTTTGGAAATGGGATGAGAACTTCCTTCCAGGTATTGCTCAATTGTATAAGAGAAGAACGGAAGAGAAGATCTATTGCCTCTTTATACTTACTTTAACCATCAAATATTGCTAATTTATGATACGGTCTTTTTCTCGAACCTTTGGGGACTCGAGTTTAGCCATTTTTCCCTAATCCGTTCGCCCTGAGGAGCGTGCGTAGCACGCGTCTCGAAGGGCTTTCTA
>DAHWEW010000027.1:0-12788 GCA_027326225.1 Legionellaceae bacterium | reverse complement strand
TTTGATTAAACTGATGATTGTCGTCACCCATGTAGTTTTATGATAAATTTTCCATATTGCGAATTATAGCTAAGGTATTATTGAAATGGAATTATTGAATCTGATATCTAGTTTATTCGCTTTAATCATCCTAGAAATTGTCCTCGGTATAGATAATTTGGTTATTTTATCGATACTTTGTGACAAATTACCTAAAGAAGAACGTAAACAGGCCCGTCGCTGGGGGTTAACCTTTGCTTGGTTCACTCGTTTATTATTGCTGTTATTAGCGGTCTTGATGATTAAATTGACTAGACCTTTGTTTACTCTGTTCGAATGTTCCTTTTCGATACGTGATCTATTTTTATTGTCTGGAGGAATGTTCTTAATTGTTAAGGCAACACAAGAAATCCATGATGAAGTGGGCATTGACGAGGTTGAAAAAAAGAGAATATTTCAACCTAAGATTACTTTTAATCGAGTTGTTGCTCAGGTTGCTTTGCTGGATATTGTGTTTTCATTGGATAGTGTGTTAACTGCAGTGGGATTAACTACTCATTTTGGGGTGATGGCTTTGGCCATTACGTTTGCAATTTTGGTGATGATGTATGCAAGCGATATTGTGAGTGAGTTTATTGAGCGTCATCCAACCATCAAAATGCTCGCGCTTAGTTTTTTAATGTTGATTGGTATGGTATTGATAGCCGATGGATTTTCTTTCCATGTGCCCAGAGGATACATCTATTTCGCAATGGGATTTTCTCTAGGCGTAGAATCACTGAATTTAATCAAGCGACAAAGACGTATTAAAAAGAAAAAGAGGAACATATGCTGACTATCAAAGCTTTTCATATCATTGCAATGGTTGCGTGGTTCGCAGGATTGTTTTATTTGCCGCGCTTATTTGTATACCACGCAGATGCTACTGATAAGATAAGCATTGTAAGGTTTAAAGTGATGGAAAGACGTCTTTATTATTGAATTACCTGGCCTGCTGCTATATTGACTACTTTCCTTGGGGTGTTACTCATCACGTACAGTCCTCACTATTACCTAAAAGCCATATGGATGCATTTGAAGCTGGGACTGATTGTCCTCTTATGGTCTTATCATTTATTTTGTGGATATTTTTTAAAAAGATTTGCTAAAGATAAGAATACACGTTCGGTTAATTTCTATCGATTCTATAATGAACTACCTACTTTATTATTGATTGCTATTGTGATGTTAGTAGTGATTAAGCCTTTTTAATCAATCAAGCTCTATCATTTCAAAATCTTCTTTAGACGCGCCACAATCAGGACAAAACCAATTTTCAGGGACATCTTCCCATAAAGTACCAGCTTCAATTCCTTCTTCGGGCCAACCCAGCGCTTCATCATAAATGAATCCACAAATGACACAAATGTATTTTTTATAAGCATTCATGAGTCTTACCTAACCATAAAAATAGCGTAATTTAGCTAGTGTTGCCAGGAATGTAAAGTAAATCATCAATAAATTCTATAAATCGCACTACGTTTCAAAACCAAAATTGCCAATGCACATTGAAATCGCTAAGATAGCGACAAAATTTTCGAGACAAGGCAAGACCACATGAGTTTTTCACATGATTTGTTTTCTGCGGCACAAAAAATCATTCCAGGAGGGGTTAATTCGCCTGTGCGTGCTTTTAAAAGTGTGGGGGGCGATCCTGTGTTTTTTAAAAAAGGGCAGGGAGCTTATTTATTTGATGTGGATGGTCAAGAATATATTGATTATGTCGGGTCATGGGGACCGTTGATTTTAGGTCATTGTCATCCTAAAGTCGTTGAAGAAGTCACCAAAGCCTTACAGCTAGGGATGAGTTTTGGTGCACCAACTGAACTTGAAATCAAGTTGGCTGAAAAAATCATCTCTCTCATGCCCTCCATAGAAAAAATCAGAATGGTAAATTCAGGCACTGAAGCAACCATGACTGCTATTCGCCTTGCCCGTGGATTTACCAATCGCTCTAAAATCATCAAATTTAACGGATGTTATCATGGTCATAGTGATGGTTTGCTCGTTAAAGCAGGTTCAGGGTTATTAACTTTAGGCATTCCATCAACCCCAGGTATTCCATCTAGTATCACCGAGCATACCTTGACAGCGGATTTTAATGATTTAGATGAAGCGACTCGGCTTTTTGAACGGTATCAAGGCGACATTGCAGCAGTGATTATTGAACCTATTGCTGGCAACATGGGGTTTGTTTTACCCAAACCTGAGTTTCTTAAAGGACTGCGTCAACTCTGTGATACTTATCACGCTGTCTTAATTTTTGATGAAGTGATGACAGGGTTTCGCGTGGCACTAGGAGGCGCGCAAAGTATTTATGGGATTCAGCCTGACTTAACGACCTTGGGGAAAGTGATTGGTGGGGGAATGCCTGTGGGGGCTGTTGGAGGCAAGGCTGAGATCATGTCATGTCTTGCGCCAGAAGGGCTTGTTTATCAAGCAGGTACTTTATCAGGAAACCCACTGGCAATGGCTGCGGGATTAGCCACCTTAAATGAGGTTGAAAAATCAGGTTTCTACGAAAATCTATCTTCATTGTCACAAGCATTGATGAAAGCACTCGCTGAAGTTGCTGACTCTTTTGGCGTACCTTTTTGTAGTGCTGCATGTGGTGGCATGTTTGGATTTTGTTTCAATGAGAAACCACAAGTCTTGAATTATACCGATGTGGCTTTATCCGATGAGGCATTATTCAAACGATTTTTTCATGGCATGCTTGAACATGGAGTCTATTTTGCACCTTCTATGTATGAGGCTGGGTTTGTGTCTAGCGCTCATCATCTTGAAGAAATACGTCTCACTCAGACTGCTGCTGAAAAAGTGTTGCAAATACTATTAAAAAGGTAAATATCTCTAACATATATCCTGAGGGTTGCTATGGATAGCATTGAAATTTTTCAAATAGATGCATTTACCGATAAAGTATTTCACGGTAATCCTGCAGCTATTTGTTTATTGAGTGAATGGCTAAATGATGAATTGCTGCAAGCCATAGCATTTGAAAATAATTTGTCAGAAACAGCTTTTGTCCTAGAAGATAAAGCAGGCTATCACGTGCGCTGGTTTACACCTAATGGTGAAATCAACCTATGCGGGCATGCGACATTGGCTTCAGCCTTTTTATTGTTTGAGCTGGGTAAGTGTCGTAAGAATGTCATTCATTTTGCAAGCTTAAGTGGGGCTCTTCAAGTTCGAAGAAAAGAAGAACTCCTCACCTTAAATTTTCCACGTTTGAATTTTAATGTGATGAATCAATGGAATGAATTAGCGAACATCATTGATAGGGCCCCTGAAGCTGTATATGCGAGTGATTTAGACTACCTCATCTTATTACCTAATGAAAAAGATGTCCTACAAGCACAGGTGGACTTGAATGCGCTTAAAAAACTACCGAAACGCGGTTTGATCCTAACGGCTAAAGGCAATGAAGTTGATTTTTATTCTCGTTGTTTTTATCCAAAACATAATATATCGGAAGATCCTGTGACAGGCTCCGCTCATTGTGTGTTAGCGCCTTTTTGGTCTGAAAGATTAAACAAAAAAAAATTACACGCCATCCAAGGGTCTATTCGGAGAGGATCTATCTTCTGTGAGGTGCTCGATAAACGTGTTAATATATCTGGTTATTGCAAATGGTATATGAAAGGTCATCTGGTGATTTAATCTAGGTTTAACCAGGCATAGTGATTTTGCTGTGTGGTAGACGCTGATTGATTTATAAGGATAGTTGAT
Organism: Legionellaceae bacterium; assembly: GCA_027326225.1. Taxonomy (GTDB): domain Bacteria; phylum Pseudomonadota; class Gammaproteobacteria; order Legionellales; family Legionellaceae; genus DAHWEW01. The sequence goes on along the minus strand of DAHWEW010000027.1, from coordinate 9,038 downwards.
GCAACATTCGATGGGAAAACACTTTAGAAAACTGGTGACTGAACAAGCACCTCTTCAAGTGCTTGGTGCTGTCAATGCTTTTTCAGCAATGCTTGTAGAAGAAGCAAAAGGTCAAGCTATTTATCTATCAGGCGCAGGCGTTGCCAATGCTTCGTATGGGATCCCTGATCTAGGGATGACAGGGCTTTCTGAAGTATTAGAAGATGCCAGGCGAATCATTGCAGCTACTTCATTGCCACTGTTGGTTGATGTGGATACAGGTTGGGGACATTGTTTTAATATTGCAAGAACTGTAAAGCTCATGGAGCAAGCAGGGGTTGCGGCGATTCATATTGAAGATCAAATGGCTGCAAAAAGATGTGGGCATAGACCCAATAAATCAATTGTATCTCTGAAAGAAATGGGGGATAGGATTAAATCTGCAGTTGATGCACGTATTGACCCCAATTTCGTTATCATGGCACGAACAGATGCTTATGCTGTTGAGGGAATAGAAGCAGCTCTTGAGCGTGCTCTCTTTTGCCTAGAGCTTGGGGCTGATATGATCTTTCCTGAAGCTCTGACTACGCTGGATGAATATCGTCACTTTACGACTCATTTAAATGTCCCTATCCTTGCTAATATGACTGAATTTGGTAAAACTCCTTTATTTACAAGGGATGAATTAAAAGAGGCAGGCGTTGGCATTATTTTGTATCCACTGAGTGCATTTCGGGCCATGTCTTTTGCAGCATTGCAAGTTTATCGTACCATTATTGAAAAAGGGACCCAACAGTCTGTATTAAGCAGCATGCAAACGCGTGAGGAACTATACGAGGTTTTGAAGTACCAAGAATTTGAAAAAAAATTAGATCAATTTAGGGAGGATCAGGATGGATAATAAATCAGCTGGGCTAGCTGGTGTCATTGCTGGAGAGTCTGCCATTGCCACTGTTGGACAAGCAGGAAAGGGACTAAACTATCGTGGCTATTCAATCGACGATCTTGCTCTACATGCAACCTTTGAAGAAGTTGCCTATTTGTTATTATATGGACAACTTCCAACCAAAACTGAATTGGCAACCTATGTCAATAAGTTGGTTTCTTTGCGTCAATTGCCAGAGTCATTAAAAACCGTTTTGAAGCTCATTCCTAAAGGTACTCATCCAATGGATGTATTGCGAACAGGATGTTCCATGTTGGGAACCCTAGAGCCTGAATCCAATTTTTCAGAGCAACATGATATTGCCGATAGATTGTTAGCTTTATTCCCCGGAATGCTTTGTTATTGGTATGCCTATCATTTCGATGGGAAAGAAATCAATGAAGTCACTGATGAACCTTCAACAGGTGGGCATTTTTTAACGCTTTTGCATGGCCAAAAGCCATCAAAACTCCATCAAGATATGATGAATGTATCGCTTATTTTATATGCAGAACATGAGTTTAATGCCTCAACCTTTGCTGCCAGAGTCACTGCAGCCACACTTTCAGATTTTTATTCTGCGATCACTTCGGCTATTGGTACTTTACGAGGTCCTTTACATGGTGGGGCCAATGAAGCAGCGATGGAACTCATTGAACGATTTAAAAGCCCTGAAGAAGCTGAAAAACAATTGATGGTGATGTTATCTAAAAAAGCCAAAATCATGGGGTTTGGCCATCGTGTTTATCGGATTTCTGATCCACGATCGGATATCATCAAAGTATGGGCAAAGAAATTAGCTCAAGCCGAAAACAATATGTTGCTTTATCATGTGTCCGAGCGGATAGAAGAAGTGATGCGTCGGGAGAAGAAATTATTCCCAAATTTGGATTTTTATAGTGCCTCTGCTTATCACTATTGCCGGATCCCAACCCCGTTATTTACCCCAATTTTTGTCATGTCACGCATTACTGGATGGTCTGCACACGTGTTTGAGCAGCGTTCAGATAATCGCTTGATACGGCCAACGTCTAAATATACGGGTCCAGAAAGTCGCGCTTATATAGCCATTGATGCGAGATAGTCACATGCATTCTTTTGTAGATAATAATGAAAAACCTGATTATGACTCAGTGATCAACGATATTACTGATTATGTACTCCATCACTCCATCGATAGCAATGAAGCGTATGAAACTGCGCGTCTTTGTCTCATGGATACCCTAGGATGTGGTATGTTGGCACTCAACTTTCATGAATGTACGAAGTTGTTAGGGCCTATTGTTCCGGGTGCTTACTTACAACAGGGTGCTCGTGTTCCAGGCACATCCTATGAACTTGATCCCGTTCAGGCTGCATTTAATATTGGTACGATGATTCGATGGCTTGATTATAATGATACTTGGCTTGCGAGTGAGTGGGGACATCCCTCCGATAATTTAGGTGCTATTCTTGCCGTGGCGGATTACGTCAGTCGTCAAAATATAGCGGAGGGCAAGCCCAGCCTGACGATGCACGATGTACTGACTTTGATGATCAAAGCCCATGAAATACAAGGCTGTATGGCTCTTTTAAATAGCTTTAACCGGGTTGGATTAGATCATGTTATTTTAGTCAAATTAGCAAGTGCTGCGGTGGTGTCTGTTTTACTGGGTGGGGATGAGGATTTTGTTCGGCGTACCCTCTCAGAAGTGTTTGTTGATGGGCAAAGTTTACGAACTTATCGTCATGCACCCAACACGGGCTCTAGGAAGTCTTGGGCTGCTGGAGATGCAACTTCAAGAGCGGTGCGGCTTGCATTGATCACAAAAGCAGGTGAAATGGGATATCCATCAGCACTCTCGGCACCTACGTGGGGTTTTTATGATGTGTCTTTTCATGGAAAAAGCTTTCAATTTCAACGACCCTATGGCAGTTATGTGATGGAAAATGTGTTATTTAAACTCTCATATCCCGCAGAGTTTCATGCGCAAACAGCGGTTGAATGCGCAGTTATTTTGCATCCACAGGTGATATCACGGTTAAATGAAATAGTAAAAATTGAGTTGAGTACGCATGAGTCTGCCATTCGCATCATCAGCAAACAAGGCACATTACATAATCCAGCGGATAGGGATCATTGTCTTCAATATATGGTCGCCATAGGGTTATTACATGGGGATTTAAAAGCCCATCATTATGAAGATGAAATAGCCGTTGATCCTCGCATTGATATGTTGAGAGAAAAAATGCAAGTCACTGAAAATGTTCAATTTTCTAAAGATTATCATGCCCCTGAAAAGCGTTCTATAGCCAATAGTATCAGAATTGTTTTTGAAGATGGTAGTGATACTGATTGGGTGAGTATTGAGTATCCTATCGGGCACAGGCGGCGTCGAGAAGAAGGAATTCCTGTATTGCTCAATAAATTTAAAACAAACATTAGTACAAGGTTTGATTCAAACCGTGTCGAAAAAATGATTGAATCAATGAGTGATATCAATACACTGTCAACAATGCGTGTTGTCGATTTTATGGCGTTGTGGACGGTATCATCATAACTTTCCAAACCCTTTATAATCTACGTTTCAACCCAGTGGTTGTCATGATTTTTGTTGCTATTTCTTCAATGGAGTAGCTGGTTGAGTTGAGAAAAGGAATGTTTTCACGCTGATACATAGCCTCAACCTCTGATGTTTCAATCCGACATTGCTCTGAAGAAGCGTATTGGCTATTTGGTCTTCGTTCTGAACGGATTTGCTGTAAACGTTGAGGATCGATAGTCAACCCAAACAGTTTACTTTTGAAAGGTCTTAACGAATCTGGTAGACGAAAATCGGATAAATCATCCTCTGTAAAAGGATAGTTGGCTGCCAAGATCCCAAATTGAAGGGCCATATATAAGCAGCTGGGTGTTTTTCCACAACGTGAAACCCCAATTAGAATGATATCAGCTTTATCATAGTCACGCGTTTTAATACCATCATCATGGTTAAGGGTATAATTAACGGCTTCAATTCGATGATGATACGACTCTAAATCTGAGACACCATGAGTTCTTCCAACGGTATAGGAAGATTTTGTATGAAGAGCTATTTCAAGAGGGGCTAAAAATGTGTTTAACAAATCAAATACATAAGCATCAACTTGATTAATATATGAGCTTATTTTGGGATCTACCAAGGTCATAAAAATAAGAGGTTTTACCCCAGTCTCTTTATAGGAATGATGTACCTGGGACATGAGGGCTTTCACTTTATCAATAGAATCTATATATGGGATCGATATTTTTTCAAATTCGATATTTTCAAATTGACTGAGTAAACTGTTGGCTAGCGATTCAGCGGTTAAACCTGTGCCGTCTGAAATAATATAGACAAGACGTTTCATAGCTGGCCTCAATAAGGAAGAGAATCTTTTCATGATTATACACGTCTCTAATTGGTTTATCTAAAAATTTACCAACAGTGACTTGGCAATAGATAGCCTATCTGCTATGTTTATTAAAATCATTGGGTTATCAAAAGAGAGTGTTGCTTTTCAATACCCTCGGAAATGTCATATCGAATGCAGAGAGGCGATACAAGAGATAAAGGAACTAAAACTGTTATGGAAGAAGATCGTTATAAAAAAAACAGTAGCTTATTTATCATTGCGATGTTAGCGATGACCATTGGCTTTGTTTTACTGGCTTTTACTTTATATATCCTTCCCTTTCTATTATTTGGATGGATTTATGATGTTCCTTCTGGGATTATTTATTTGCAAGAGTGGGTGCATACGTCTCTTGATTTCACTGAATCAGATGCGGATAAACTGATATTGTCTTTTTTTACAGGGTTGGCTTTGATTTTTATTGTCGTTGCCTATATCACATCAAATCGCATAGAAAATCAAATTTTCAAGCAAGGTGAAGAGGAACCTAAAAAACGTGCTCATCTGTCTGTAGATACTCAGGAGAGCTTTTCACTGACTTTAAAGCTTTTACTCGTTATCATTGTTATTTTTATTTTGGCATATTTGGTTCCGTGGTATTTCTTGTATCAATCAGCACCACAAATGCCTATTGTGCAAAAACCATATGTTAGTTAACCGGATCATTTTTTTGGGGAAATAGATATGTGGGGTTTCAAAAGATTTAAAATCAGAAGATTGACCAAAAAGATTAAGAATTTACAATTGGCTCGAGTGCATAATCAGCCAAGTGAAGAGTCTTTAAAGAAAGAAATAGCCTTTTATCATAAACTTGCAGAAATATATGGTTCATTTTGCCATAGCAAAAGATTTCCTTTTGCTCACGAGATGGTACTTGAATGTTATCGAGCATCATCAACCATTGATGATCCAGTTGCGCAGTATTTGCTTGGAAAACATTTATTGGAAGAAGCTCGATTCAGAGAAGATCTGCAAAAAAATGGTGTGTTTGCAAACGCGAACAATGAGCGGTGCATGAAACAACGTTACGAGGAAGGACTGGCTTATATTCTGGCAGCAGAGAAGTTGAATCATATCGAGGCCATGCGATTACATGGGTTATGTTATATCAATGGTTGGGGAATTGAGGCTGATAAGCAAACAGGATTTGAACTCATTGTTGAGAGTATTGATAAAGAAAATAGCTGGGATAAGGTGCCCCATATATTTGCTAAATTGGGGTTGAATAAAAATGAATTTTTCTCGATGTTGACTCAGATCAAGAGTCGTAAATCATCCTAGAAAAATCAACATATTAGGGTCTTATCTGGATAATATAACGGATGACAATTTTTACTAAGAACTACCGCAAATTTAAATTAAGACATGCTACCTTTTTGATTTTTCTGGTTACTAGTATTTTTACGACAGTTGCTAGCGCAGAAACTAGTTTACAAGAAACAAAAACCAATACACCAAAATATGTTCGAGTTGTAGAACCTATTGGCCATTCTCATCAATATATTCAAAAAAATGAAGCACTGCTCTATTGGCAAATAAGTCCCTACTATATTTCTCAATTGACTGATAGCTCATGTTCTCTTGCTTCAGCAACGATGATTGTCAATGCAGTACGAAGCAGCCAAAAGTTTGCAGCCAATCAGCCATTAGTGACCCAGAATGATCTTTTGCACCGAGTCAATGATATAGATTGGATAAAAGGTGTTAGAGAGGGTGGTGATGGGGTAACTTTGGATCAATTAAGCTTATTAATGACTAAAGCATTAGAGGCTTATGGGGTACATAACTTTACTATTCAAGTCGTGCATCTCAAAAGGGATTCGAAGAAAAACGAATCAATGTTACATCAAACCCTCGTGGAAATGGAAAAGACTGGTAAGACGTTTATGATTGCTAATTTTAATCAGAAATTTTTTACCGGTGCAATGAGTGTAGGGCATTTCGCTCCAGTGGGGGCTTATGATTTACAAATGAGGCGTGTACTCATTATGGATCCCTATAGACAATTTTACGAACCCTATTGGGTACCAGAAAAATTATTTTTGGAAAGTATGGCTACCATTGATAACAAAGCGGGCCGTCACCGAGGGTACTTATTAGTTAAGTTAAAATAAGACAACCTTCGTAAGCTGAGGCTTGTTGAGTGGTTAATACAGAGTGACGAGGAGCCACAATCTACCTCTCTATATTCAGTCTCTTTTTTTCTAGGATCATAGGTGCAACGGTTAACGACTCATATAAAAGCCGAGATACCATTCAATGATTGCATGACCATAAAATAGCGATATTAGCCCTGCCAAACAAAGAAAAGGCCCATAAGGAATAGGTGTTTCTCTCGTTTTTTTCTGAACTCTTAAATACATTAGTCCGACTATTGCCCCAGTAATGGAAGAGATAAGAAGAATCAAGGGTAAAAAAGTCCAACCAAACCATGCTCCAAAGGCTGCAAATAGTTTAAAGTCTCCATGTCCCATGCCAATTTTCCCCGTGGCCAAATAAAATAATTGAATGAATACCCAGAGAAATAGATAGGCAATAACCGTGCTGAATACGGCATCAGGAAGTGTGGTAAATATATGTTCTGTATTAGCAAGCAAACCAATCCACAAAAGGGATAAGGTTAAGCCATCCGGTAAGATTTTCTCCTTCAAATCGATAAAAAAAAGACAGATATTGATCCAAATAAATAACAAAACAAATAAGAGTGACAGATGAAACCCAAAAAAATAGGCGGAAAAGAGGGAAAGAAGAGGGCAGAATATTTCTACCATTAAGTAGCTCAAAGGGATATGTTGATGGCATTTCCTGCAATGACCTCGTAACAAACAGTAGCTTACAATAGGAATATTATGCCAAAAAGGAATTAAGGTTTTGCAGTTAGGACAAAAAGAGCGGGGAAGAAATAAGTTGATTTTCTCAGTCTTCACCTCTTCTTGATGTAAAAGAATGCGACATTCTGAGGTCCATTCAGCTTGTAACATCAAAGGTAATCGATAAATGATCACATTCAGTAAACTACCTATGGCTAAACTAAATAGCCCTAAAAATAGATAAGTGAAGATTGGATGAAGGGTTATGAATTCATGAATCATCATATCACTGATCCTAGTTTAAATATGGGTAAATACATGGCGACCACTAAGCCTCCGACTAGTATGCCAAGGATGGACATGATCACGGGTTCTAATAAGCTACTGAGGGCATCAACAGCATTATCAACGGCTTCCTCAAAAAAATCGGCAACTTTACTAAGCATTTGTTCTAAGGTACCAGATTCCTCGCCAATAGCTACCATTTGGATCACCATGATTGGAAAAAGGTGAGTGCTGTCCATAGCAACATGCATTTGTTGACCACTTGAAATCTCTTCCCTAATTTTTAAGGTTGCTTCTGCATAGAGTATATTTCCTGTCGCACCAGAGACGACTGTGAGCGCCTCAACCAGAGGGAGTCCTGCAGCAAAAGTAATAGATAAAGTTCTTGAAAATCGTGCAATTGCTGCCTGTTCCAATATGGTACCAATGACTGGAAATTTGAGGAGAAGTTTATCGATGGTGTGTGCAAAATTGGGGGAGTGGGTGCGGGCATACATGAATCCATAAACGGCACCTCCAATGATTGCCAATACCAAATACCAGAATTTCTGAAACCATCTGGACATCGAAATGACACTTCTGGTTAATGCCGGTAAATCCGCTCCAAAGCTTTTAAACAATGTCTCGAATTGAGGCACAACAAAGATGAGCAATACTGCAGTCACAATAAACGCTATCACGAGGACAGCCATAGGATAGGTCAGTGCTTTTTTGATTTTTTTCTTGATGCTTTCAATCTTCTCTTTATAGGTCGCAACCTTATCCAGCATAATATCTAGAGATCCTGATTTTTCACCTGCATCGACCAAATTACAAAATAGATCATTAAAGTAAGCTGGATATTTTCGTAAGGCATCCGAAAGATTTGAACCAGATTCAACATCGACTTTGATTGCTTCAATCAGATCTTTCATGCGCTTATTGGTTTGCCCTTTTGCAACGATATCAAAAGATTGAATGATGGGGATCCCGGCTTCAATCATCGTTGCCATTTGTCTGCTAAAGACAGTGATGTCTCCTGGTTTTATTTTTTTATTTTTTCTGTCAAAGAGCGGTTTTCTTTTTTTGCCGATATGTTTTATCGTGATGTTTTGCTTTCTGAGCTCAGATTTGGCAAATGCCATACTTCGGGCTTCGATAATGCCATTGACGGATTGTCCGGCACTATTGATTCCTTTCCATTCAAATGCGATGAGAGTGGTTGCAGTTTTTGCCATGATGCATTAGTCAACGGTTACCCGGTTAACCTCCTCGATGCTTGTTATTCCCTCACGGATTTTTACAAGTCCTGATTGATAGACTGTGATCATTCCCTCCATCTGGGCTTGTTTGAGGAGATCAAGTGATGTTCCTCCTGACATAATCATTCGACCTAGATCTTTAGTCATTGGCAATACTTCGAATAACCCAATGCGTCCACGATACCCATTTGAACATTGATTGCAGCCCACCGCTTTGTATGCCTTCATTGTTTGCGCTTCTTTTTCTGAAAAGCCCAATTCAATCAAGCTATTTGCTGTAATATCATCGCGTATTTCTTTGCAATTTTCACATAATTTTCTTACCAATCTTTGTGCAATAATTAGACTGACGGAGCTTGCAATATTAAAGGATGGAATACCCAT
>DAHWEW010000279.1:0-3262 GCA_027326225.1 Legionellaceae bacterium | reverse complement strand
CCAAATCATCACCGATGTTTTTACCAATGGTTTCTTTGTCGGAACAATAATCAAGCGCATCATCAATCAATTGAAAGGCATTCCCTACATGCAGCCCATAATCATAGAGTCCTTGTCTAATAGGTGCTTCTGATTGGCTGATAATTGTTGCAACAGTGGATGATGCGGCAAATAATAGAGACGTTTTGGAGCGAATGATCTCAAAGTACTCTTTCTCCGAGAAGTCTACATTATGTCGGTTGGTCAGTTGCTGTATTTCTCCGCAGCCAATTTGGTGAGTAATGCCGCCTAGGAGTTGCATCACTTCTAAATTACCTATGCTGATCATCAGCTGCATGTATTGAGTAAATAAATAATCTCCAACAAGGATACTCGCTTTGTTCCCCCAAATTTCATTGGCTGTTTCTTTCCCACGTCTTAAGGTTGATTCATCAATCACATCATCATGCAGAAGTGTTGCGGTATGGAAAAATTCGATCATCACTGCGAGGGTAATATGATCGTGGCCTTTATAACCACAAGCATGGCTCGCTAGGAGAACAAGGAGAGGACGCAACCGTTTTCCACCACTGCCCACAACATGGTGGGTTAAATCATCGATGAGACTAATGTCAGATTGAATCTTTTCAATGATGAGAGCATTGACTGCTTCAAAATCATCTTTTACCAATAAGCGCAAATGGTGAATATCCATCGCGTTTCCCATAATTTATCATAGAGGAATGCTAAGCGGGGCGTGGTGCAAAGTCAAGTCGTGCTGTGTGAAAACCGCGATGGGCCTTAAATATTTAGCCTTGACGTCGGTTAAAACATTCACTAATAATTACGGATTAGGGGATAATAAAAGTGAGTTATTATGATGCTCTATCCATTATTTTCCTGGGCAAATTCTCTAGACACAAAACTCCCGTTGTCCCTAGAGATGTTACCTCACTCTGTGATTGAAGCTGACTATCAAATTGCGATAAAAAATCAGCGAAGATTTCGTGCTGAATTATATCAAGCAAGATTTGATAAATTACCCGATGACGCTGTACAGAGCTTATCCCACTGCATGAAAGATAATGATGACTATTTAAATTTCTTACTCTATTGTCGTCAAGAAAGCAGTGAAACCAAACCATTCAACCCCTATTTTTTGATCTTAAAATACTTATTGTCGAAGAGGGTTTCTCCGGAAAAAATACCCGAACACCAAGAGAGAATCATCACTATTTATTTTGAATTGTTTAAAGTAAATAGAGAAAGCATGCATCATTTTTATCAAGATCATCATCAACAATTTGCAAGCTTTCAACAAGTGAACCTTATTGACTCTGTCAACAAATCAATAGCGTATTTAAATCATCTGACTGAACATTTAAGCCAGCAAGAAAATGCCCTGTCTATGGCCCCTTTTTTTAGAAACTATGTTGATGATACAGAGCAATTTGCAGCTGGGATTCTTTGGCTTTTAAGTCGTGAAATAAGCCGTGAAGCTATTCTTGAAACCAATCTTTTACAGAATTTTATGTCATACCATATTGCCTGGATAAATAACCAAGAATGTCCCATTCCATATTTATACAAGCTGCTTCAGGCATTTCCTGAAGCTCTAGCTCTTGTCGAAAAGGCAGAATTGGTTCAGTCTGAAGAGCGAGGGTTTCACTGGGAAGAAGGGGGGGGAGAGAAAGAAGACAAAAGGCCCCCTCAAGCGGTTTTACCTCAGTCTTATACCATCACCGGGGTCAAGTGTCCTCATGCTTTATTACATCGAATAGAGCCAAAGTCACCCCCGATGGAATTGAGTTCGTCAGTCGCAAATTTTCAGAAACTTTATGCATTGTTTGGTCCTGATTTTCTGATCCCCGCACTCATGTGGCATACAAAAAACAAAGACCATCAAGATTGGAAAATTGTTTTGCATGATACACTTAATCTGGAGCAAGTGATCAATAATGAATTACCAAAACTGATTAATTTTTTTGCGGTTAAACCTAACTCATCAGAAATGGAGTGTTTGGCATTATTGCTTGATGATGTCACCATTGAAACATTAATAGCTGTTTGTTCTGGCGCTATTTTGCACTTGTTACCATACAATCAGACTATTCTGAAAAGAATTGCTGAGCAGGATATTGCCCAGTTTCTTCTACAAATGGATGTTGAAGAAGAACATCTACTGGATGTTATTCCCCAACTGTTAGCGCTTCGCACCGCATTGCAGGGTGCTCATAGTATGAAAGCAGCAATGTTGGTTTATGACAAAATTCTTGATGTGGTTTTAGAGAATCCTCATTTTTTAGATGATAGAGATCTCATGAAACACTTGCGTAAATTTAGCGAAAACGAAATCGAAGCATTGCATGCCAGATCGGAACAATTACATACCGATTTTAAAGATTGTCTTGATAAACTCTTATTAAATCCTATGTTGACTAAAGAAGGGTATCAAACGATAGAGGATGCTTGGTTACAATATATTAGGCAGATGAGTTGTTTGAATGAAATCATCTCCGTGCCTTATCTATATCCTGACGATAAATATCAATTACAAGCGTATCTTGCCAAGCAGTTTTGTGCAAAGCACCCTCTCTTTTTTTCATTGGATGAAGTGGTCAAAGGCTTAAAAATCACACCGCAAATTCATTTTGATAAGGTGACAGCATATGAGAGGTTTCTCATTGAGCTTCTATTGACGATGAATGCTCTGGAAATCCGCTCCGGCATTATTCAGATCTTTCAAGACTATGAAGTGTATTTGAAAGAACTACTTACTGTCATCGATGATCAAACGAGCAAAGATTTGATTATTCATAAATTAGGAGGCCATCCTGATGAAAAAAACCAGTGGCTATACGCTGAATATGGTGAAGATTCCTTTTTAAATACTGCGGTAAAACGAGGGCAGCTGGGTCTTGTTAGATATATCCATGAGACATTTCCTATTCGTCCAGATGCAAAGAATCAGATGGTTCTTGTGGCTTGTGATGCTTTTCAGTGGGAGGTTGTCTATGATTTATGTCAAGCATCGTCTAGTCGACCTTCACCAGAGGTTTTAGAGGAGCTATTGGAAATCGCTGCAGCCGCTGGTGTCTTAAGGGTGGTAAAACTGTTATGTGAGGGTATTATTCCTCATTTACAAGAAAACCAAATTGGAAAAGCGTTCCTAAAAGCTGCATTTTATGGACACAAAGATATCCTTGCTTACTTTTGCATGTTACCGAATCTTGCTCCTTCAATGAACTTGATGGAACGTACGTTCAAATCGGTCATTCATCTT
>DAHWEW010000278.1:0-3296 GCA_027326225.1 Legionellaceae bacterium | reverse complement strand
CATAGGATATATAGAAGTTATAGGCAAATACTCTTTGATTTGTATGGTAGAATCAGATCCCAGCCAGCATTCCGCCAGGCTGTTTTCGCTCTTTTCCAATACCCACACGTATAATTCATTCCTTTATCAAGCATATTTTGAAATAAATCATTACCCAAATCATAATGTTTGAGACCTACCTGAATAGCACGTCTTTTGGTTTGATAATTGAATAGTTTGGTGCGAAGCATGTGCAGTGCCAAATGAGGAGGTATTTTGATTTTAGATTCAATTTTAGATTCAAGGAGCCTTGCTATGAACAAATCGATCCGCTGACAATCCCACCAACCATCCATATAGGACTCCCCCAGACCCAACTCAGTTTCACTAAGCACGCGTTGATATAATGTTTCGTTGTGAACCTGAATATCCCATGGATCATCACCATTTATCGTAATATCTGCTGCTGCAAGCAGATCCATAACGACAGACTTTGCCCAATGCTTTTTTGATTGCATTTCAAATCCATTTAAAATGTTATCCGCTCAAGGATCAGAGCTTGCCCTACGTCATCCCGAACAACGTGAGGGATCTCCTAATGCTTGCATGGTGCCACATTTTAGAGATCCCTCGCAAGTTCGGGATGAGGTAGGATGTGATAACAGATTGAGCCATACGTTGAAAAACCACTTAATAGCTTTATTTTTATCAAATCTCGTTTAATTTATGACTGAATGAATTTGAGATTGCCACAATGATTGTTAAATACATATGGTTTCTCTATAATCCCTCATCGTAGCTCCGATGAGGAACTCACACCTTTCTTTAATAAAAATAAGGCCCTCTCAAAATGAAAAAATGGATATTATTAGCAATTTGCAGCTTTTTTGTGTTGAACGCCCAAGCAGAAGAAAACGTTTGTGGTTATAAAGATTACTTTCACCTAAATAATACTGCTCACCCTGGGATTTATATCGTGAGTGGATATAGTGAACAAGATCTGTTTTTAGAATTTGTCGGCCCAAGGAGCTTTGTTCTTAGAGACTCTAGACAATGCAAAGCCGGTTATGCCCACGTGACTGTCGCTTATGATTATGCCAACTGGTGTGTTCTAGACATCAAAGATGGCCCTTATATGAATCATCCCATAGTGAGTGCTGCTTGTAATGGGTTGACTTATCTGGGAACCAATTATGATGGGTTTAATACTTATTCTTATACAATTAACCTACAATAGCTCTTCTCCAGCTGTCTCCCGTACGAAAAAGCTCTGATCCTTAAATTTTTGTACGGGGGTGCGGATTTATAGGTTATTTGTAACAACCTATAAAGTTAGGAATCAATCGATTTCAAATATTTTTTTAAAAACTCTGGAATGCGTTGATCCAACCAATACACCGGCTTTCCAGGAATAGAACCTGTGATAAAACCAACATGTCCTCCTTTGGGGCTCACTTCTAAGGTGATAGCGTCTGACAATTCATCAGCACGTGGAATCACATTGGGCGTCATGAATGGATCATCTAATGCGTGAATGATTAAAGTCGGGGTCGCAATATGAATGAGATATTGGCGAGAACTGGCCTCTCGATAATAAGCATGAACATGGGGAAAACCATGAAGAGGTGCGGTGATTTTATCATCAAACGTCCAAAAACATCGCAATAACTCCATTTGATGGATAGCTTCTGGCAAACATTCAGGGTGCTGTTTTAGTTTTCTGGCAAATACTTTTCGTAAACGCTTTAATAAATAAGATTGATATACTCGCGAAAATCCTTGATTGATTCTATCAGCGACCAATCTCAATTCAAAGGGCACTGATACGGCAACGGCTGCCTCTACTAAAGATTGCTTGCCTTCTTCACCCAACCATTTGAGCAAAACGTTTCCACCCAAGGATACACCAACAATGGCTATTTTGGTCTTAGGTTCTCGCTCTCTTAAGGCACGTAACAAACAATCCACATCACCGGTATCTCCAGAATGATAGGCTCGCGGCAACCGATTTGGCTCATGACTTGCACCACGAAAATGCATCAATACCCCGCGCCAACCAGAGCGATTCACCGCATGAAGAAGGCCTGCCACATAAGTTGAGTTGCTATCTCCACCCAACCCATGCAATACAACCACCAACGGCGTATCATTTGCCAATCCATGAGTAGCCCATGCCAAATCTATAAAATCACCGTCAGGGAGTTCAAAACGTTCATGAGAGTCAATAGGAGGTAACAGCCTTCGCGTAAGCGTTGGATACAAAGTTTGAAGGTGTGTGTTCCTTAGCCACCAAGCTGGTTTAAAAGCGCTTTTTTTTATCATGTTAGTCATCGAGAACTATATTCATGAACTGCATCCACCATTATAGCAACATGGTCTGGGGGTACATCTGGGGTGATGCCATGCCCTAAATTAAACACGTGTCCGGGCCCATGCCCATAAGAGGTGAGTACTTTTTGAACTTCCCGTTGAATACAGCTCTTGTTGGTGAGAAGCACCGATGGATCAAGATTACCTTGTAAAGCCACTTTCTGACCGATGGCTCTTCGCGCCCTACCTAAGTCGATGGTCCAATCCAAACTCATTGCATCACAACCACTTGATGCGATTTGATCCAACCACAATCCACCGCCTTTGGTGAATAAGATGAGAGGAATATCTGGATATTTTATTTTTAGGGTACGCACAATATCTGTCATATAATGCAATGAAAAATCAAGATAATTTGGAGTAGTCAACACCCCACCCCAGGTATCAAATATCATCAAAACATTGGCCCCAGCAAGAATTTGTTCCTCTAAATACCAACTGACCATAGCCGCCAATTTCGTTAATAACTGATGGGTAGCAAGAGGGTTCGTATACATGAATGACAGGATAGACTTAAAATCTCGACTGGATTTCCCTTCAACCATATAAGAAGCCAGTGTCCATGGGCTGCCTGAAAAACCAATCAATGGTAAGTGAGCTGGCATCTCTTGTCGAATCAAACGAACCGCTGCCATCACATAACCCAATTTCTCCATGATTGACGAGGGAGATAGGGCCTCAACCTGATCAGGATGACTGATAGGCCGCTCAAAAGAAGGCCCTTCCCCTTCCTTAAAATAAAGACCCAACCCCAATGCATCAGGTATCGTCAAAATATCTGAAAATAAAATAGCTGCATCGAGTGGAAAACGCCTCAGCGGTTGTAATGTCACTTCACAAGCCAATTCTGGATTTTTACACATGGATAAAAAATCACCCGCTTTTTGGCGCACTTCACGATATTCTGGCAAATATCTTCCCGCTTGACGCATCATCCACACGGGGGT
>DAHWEW010000277.1:0-3297 GCA_027326225.1 Legionellaceae bacterium | reverse complement strand
GATCAACTCACCTTCCTCTATCACCCTCTTTGCCACCTCGAATGGCATCACTACTACCAACACTTCGATCATCAAAGTGGTGAGTGGTACATTGAATTTGAATCAACCATGAGAAAGTTTGATCATCAATTTATCAAGCCTATCAGAGCATTGAGCAAAGAAGAGCTTGAAGCAACCACTCTGTCGCCAAAGTATCCAGCAGTGGGTCACTTAACCGCAAGCCGTTTGGTTCCTTTACTGACTTTATTAATAGAAAATTTTCGCATTGAAGTTGATACCAAAACGACGTATACGAAAGCCAAAGAATCACAAGAGCGAAAAGCAATAGAAGATCAGATGGAAGCATTAAAAGAGGGTGGACCTGATAGGGTATTGCACAAGGATGAAGATAAAAAATCCCAAAAGAAAAAGAAGAAAGGAAAAGAAGAAAATGAGGCCTCAGTCGTATTATCGAGTGGAAAACAACAAGTGCTGGCGATTAATTTAGAGGCCGCACAAGGGGACGGATATTTTAAATGGGCTTTATCGCCTTTTACCAAGGGATCAAAGGAGATTGATAAATTACCTAGCTATCAATATAACCTGACCCAAATGACCAAATTGATGGATAGTGTCAGTGATATTGTGCAGAACTATCGCAGCTATTTGCAACAAAAAGTGTTTCAAACTTTTTTGCTGACCTGTCTTGATAAAATCAAACGCAAATACAAAGAAATGGAAGATGCGATTATCGAAGCTGATGATTGTCTTTCTCATGATGAAAAGATCAGTCGCAGTTTGCAAGACATTTTACGTCCGATGACTCGAGATTTAGACAGTAGTTTAAGTGCATTTGGTTTAGCCACTGCAAATTTTGAGCGGGTGGTGAGTGCTCCTGACTTTACTGAACAGCAGAGACTATTGGTTACCACAAAATTAGGACTCATTGATGAACAATTTTCAAAGTTATTTGGTGAGGAGAGTGGGCTCTCTGAACTATTTATGACACCGCCAACCACACCTCTAACAGAAAAAGAACTTTCAATACATACAGAAACACATGAAATACCTAAAGCGTCAGCAGAGGCAGTGGGTCTTCTGCAAGTGCTTGCATTAAGAAATGGCATACAGAAATGTTATGATGCAATGTCTTATCAAAGTAGTGTAGGTCGCAAAGGCTTACTGTTAACTCAATTATTACATTCGCTTGATCATGATCCTAAGTTATCTCTAAAACAAATCCAATATATCGTCATGGAACTCACACGAATTGTAGCCAGTCCGAGGGAAACTTATTTTTTCCAAGCACCCTATGCTCAAACTCGTTCTACAGAAGCATTGATAAGCTTTATTAGAGATCCAAAGGTGAATAAGGTTTTGCCCGTAGCATCGATTATTTTAGATGAACCAGAAGTTGAACCTGCTCTTATCAGTGAACAACGCGTTCGAGACCGATTAAAATGCTTATATGACAAGCGTGTCAATTGGCAAGAGTCTTCAGACAACATGCGGATCAACTGGCATGAGCTCGATTCTCTTAAAATGTGTCATTAACTGTTGTAGAACCTATGTGGCTCGAGCGCAAGCCCATACATCTACCCGTAGCACACCTTGTTCTTTAAAGCTTTTTGCTAGTTCATTTACGGTGCTTCCTGTGGTGATTAAATCATCGATAAGGGTGATATGTTTGAAAGGGAGTGGTTTGGTTTGAAAGGCGTTACGTAAATTTTGTTGTCGAAGATGGGCGTTTAATTTGGCTTGGGGAAGGGTATTGATGTGTTTTGTACAATGTGCCAATCCATAGGGGATGTTCAGCGCTTTTGCCAGATGTTTGGTCAGTTCTGCGGCTTGATTAAATCCACGTTGACGTAGGCGTTTCGGATGCATAGGGACTGGAATCAAACATTCTGTGGAGAGTGTAGAACTCCTTTGGGCACTGAGCATCAAGCTGGCTAAAAAAGAGCTTAGATAAAGACCTTCTCGGTATTTAAATTCATGCAGCAACGTTCTCAAAGGTTCTTCAAATCGATAGGCAGCAATCGCTTCATCAACATAGGGTTTTTGTTTGATACAATGGCCACAGATTGAAAACGTACTATTGGGCAATGGAAGCGCACAATGATAACAAGCATGTCCCACAGGCAACAGGTGTTGATGGCAACCTGCACAGATGGCTAGGTTTCCTCGATGGTATTGATTGCACAATGCACAGACAATCGGCAATCTTAGTCTCTGTGCTATACTCGCTAATAAGTGGCGCATGTGCGTTGGTTTTCCGGGGTTAAGGTCTTTTTTTTATCATGAATGTGAAAACAGAAATTTGCAAAGCATTTAACAGTCATTCGGATGAATATGACGTTCATGCCAAGATCCAGCATGAAATTGGTGAACGTTTATTTGAGCGTTTGAACTATCTCAAAATGAAACCGAGATATATTTTAGATTTGGGCTGTGGTTCAGGTGTTTTTTCTCGAAGACTAAAGAAAATGTACCCGGGTGCAGAAATCATTGGTTTTGATATCGCATATCTGATGCTTGGACAAGCAAAGAAAAAACAAGGTTGGATACAAAAGTGGACCTTAGTGAATGGCGATATGGAAGCGATGCCGTTTGCTCAAGGTCTTTTTGATTTGATTTTTGCTAATCAAGTCATCCATTGGTCACATGAATGGTCATTGCTGTTGCGTGAGATAAGTCGGGTGATGAACCCGGATGGATGTTTGATGTTTTCGACCTTGGGTCCTGATACTTTTTCTGAGCTTCGCAAAGCTTGGGCCGAAGTAGATGAGTTTGCCCATATCAATGAATTTAGGGATATGCATGATATTGGCGATTGTTTATTGGCTGAGTATTTTCTAGATCCAGTTGTGGACATGGAAATTATAACCGCTCATTATCAAACCTTAAGTGAACTTGTTCGAGCATTGAAATCGCAAGGTGTTCGCAATATCAATATGGCTCGCAATCCTGGCTTAACGGGAAAAAAATCATGGGAACTTTTTGAGCAACATATGGAGCCATTTCGTACTGAGAAAGGCAAGTATGCTTTAACCTATGAGGTGATCTACGGGCAGGCATGGAAGGGATTTCAACGCCAGATTGACCATGGCGTTGAAATGGTATTTCCTATTGAAAAATTACGTAAACCCAAAGTTGCTGAGGAGTCATAATCATGGAGTTTGTCAGTCGATATGTTGCTCATGTGCCTGATAAAAACGGGTTGGTGGCGTATAGTCCAGAAGAGCATCACGTTTGGCAAATATTATTTGAAAGGCAAAATAAGTTATTGCCAGGTAGGGCTTCTGAAGAGTTTCTCTT
>DAHWEW010000276.1:0-3306 GCA_027326225.1 Legionellaceae bacterium | reverse complement strand
ACTCTCGCAAATAGTGCTTTGACTTCTCGGCAGTTAAAGATCTCGGTAGGATCACCCTTGCACCTTTCTGCAGCACGATGAAATAAGTACACCATTTCTTTCTGCGTTAGACGTAGATTTTCAGGCGACTTGGCCATGTGAAACACCGTATGATCAAATAGTGGCAAAATTGTGAGCGGTCCATTTCCAGTCATCAATGCATTTAATTGCACGATATGCGCTTCACTCTTGTGTTCAAATCGATGAAGTTGTTGCAAAAGGTGTTCTATCTTAAAATCATCAGGATGCTCTTCTTGATAATCAACAATCGTGAGCACCGTATTGATTAATTGAGAAGAATTTACCCCAGATGCTCCGTAAGTGATGATATCTTGTAAAGCGTGTGGATACTTCAACATCATAGGAAGATGATCCTCCAGCACTCTCAGCACGGCTTGGCACTTATCTGCTGGCAGTCCTTTCAGGAGGGGGATATTTCTTGCCAAAATATCCAGCAATGGTTGCAAACTCTTTGGATATGTCTCTTGCAGTTTGGTTGCATTTAAGATGATTTCTGACAAGGACATGGTTCTTTCTATGGCAAGCGTCATATCACAAAAATAATTCATGATGACAGGCAATATTCGTGTTGGATATTTACCCCATTGATCAACCGTGTTAGAGATAAGCACCATCATTTGTCGCAATCTATCATCGGGCAGGGTCAGTATTGCCCCCCAACTGTTGTTGATATTGGTCAACAACTCTATAGCACCCTCTGGTCTTTTTTTAAGGACTTCAACCACAATAGCAATCAGTAACTGAGCTCGATGACAACTTAAGCGTGGTTCACTCAAGAAGGCAATGAGTCTAGTGAGGACTTGTGGATAAATGACCCAGAGGTCGAGATAAACAACAGAAGAAGTCAGCAGATGTTCGAACTTATCATCCGGCAATTTGATGAGCACTTGTAACCCATCATCAAATTGCTTGATCAAAAGATTGATTGAACCCGCACAGGTTTCTTCCTTTTTTACTGCCTCAAAAAGTGCTTCTTTAAGCCACATCACACGATTTATGGATAACTTTGGCTCTGCCATGTAACGCGATATGGCGGGCAAAATCGTTTGGTGCCTGAACCATATGCTTGAATGAGTTTGAATGAGCGTCATCAATAATTGGAATCTATCCAGAGGTAACCCTTTCAATAGAGCGCCTATTTCTGAAAACTGCCGAACCAAATACTCAATATATCCCAGACGACGATTTTCAAAGTGTCCAGCATTGATGAGCACTATAACCAACAGTTCAACTTGTTCATGAGACATATCCTCCATTGTCATACAATGCAATATTGATTTAATTAATGATGGATGTGCTGATAATGCTGGATGATAAGTATGCACAAACTCCAACATACGTTTGAATCGTTGAACAGGGAGTCGTAATAATGTTTGCGAAAGAACACTCTGAACCATATCTGGCATGGACTGCATCGTTTGATAAAAATGATCCAAACCTGTCATACAATTGGCAAAGGAGTTGGTTTTTTCTTTTTTCTTCAAAGAACCTTGCTCTATCAAGTCCCACAGTGCTTCAATTTGAGGTAAGTGTTGACGTTTTTCGCCTTGTAAAGACAAACTAGGAATCAACAATTTAAACCAAGATTTACCCACCCGAGCCATATTCCATTTGAGAAGATCATCCATAGTCGCCAAATCAATCTTTTCTGTGGCTAATTGTTGCCAAAGATTCAACAGATCTTTTTGATAAGAACCAACGCTATCTTTATTCCACCAGGCTTGAGTTTTATTGACGAGACTGACAAAAACATCCCAATCTCG
This sequence comes from Legionellaceae bacterium, assembly GCA_027326225.1. Classification (GTDB taxonomy): domain Bacteria; phylum Pseudomonadota; class Gammaproteobacteria; order Legionellales; family Legionellaceae; genus DAHWEW01. Next base: position 1,483 of record DAHWEW010000276.1, on the reverse strand, counting down.
CCCTTCTTCAAAGCGCTCCATGACTGAACAAAAATGATGTAGGTGATTTAAGGATACAGTCTTTTCCAAATGTCTAGACCAAGAATCCCATTTGGTTAACATACGAATACGATGTTCAGGCGCTGCTTTAATCGCTTGTCCCAAACGTTTGAGTAATTGTTCTCTCTCTCTGATATCGCTCGTATATCTTTCAGCAATTCGCCATAAGCCATCAAAATGGGTCAAACTCATCGGTGGACTATTTTTGAGTCGAATCATCAAGTATTCTGGAGAAGTTTCTCCCAATATACCATCTAACTCTTCGATGTATTCTTTTCCCCAATACTTAAGCTCTGTTGCAGAAAACATACCCAGATAATCGAGCACTGGCATGATGGCTTGCATTCGCGCATCCACAGAGAGCAAGCTTTTTCTACATAAATATAAAGTCGCCTCATTTTGTATATCTGGCCAGAATTTACTGATGGCTTTAGTAAAAGCATCTCGGGTCTTATCAGGAACCCCTTTAAATAGGTCTTCTGGCTCTATTTTTAAAGCGGAGCCTTCATAAGCCTCTTCCCAAGCGATGGATTCTGCTTTCACTTGCTCTGCAGCTATCAATAACGCATCAACAAATTGTGGATACGTTTGAAAGGCGTGTGCTCGATGAGCAAATTCTTGCAGTTTTATCTCATCATCAGCTAACGTTTCTAACAGTTCTGGAATGTCTTGTACCCGCTCATCTCTTAAGGTTAAACCAGGCAATGTTGATAAAACGTTACAAATCACAGCCACCGCCTGATGAGCAGGCGAAGTTGCTTTGACTTTGGGGACAACCAATTCAATAGGTGGCAGAAATTCTTCTACCAAATGAAATTCCATCCCATCTTGTGGACCCATTTCTTGGGTATAGCGCCGAACAAATTCAACAGAGGCTTCTCTGATAGAGACCTCTATTCTTTTCACTTTGTCTATGTTTGGTATTTTTTCTTGGCTGGAAATATCAATCCATAGCTTCTCAAGTCTTTTCAGTTGATGGCTAAAGGAGATGGTTAATCCTTCACGCTGTGTTGGATCTTCCAATCTTCCCAAATGCTTCATACCCCACGAAGAGTATTTGGCAATCGCATTATGATAGGCTTGATTGGCTTCATTTTGTAAATGAAAGAGATACTCACGTAACAACATCACACGCTGAAAACAACTTTCAAACTCATTCTCACTTACGACCAAATCAAGTTCTTCAAACACCACTTGCCACTGTGGATCGGTGGCTTTGAGCACTTCTCTGAAAGATCCTTCTTCATGTTCTAATTCTTCTGATAAATAAAACTGAAAAACCTCACCTTCCTCTCCATTTCGCGCGGTACGCCCTCCTTTTTGTAATAAGTCATTGGTGTCATTGACATCTAATAAAAATACAGCTTCTACATCAACATTATCTCCTCGACCAAATCCTGAAGCGATTAAGCAAATCCCTTTTTGTTTCTTACCGCCTAGCCAT
>DAHWEW010000275.1:0-3326 GCA_027326225.1 Legionellaceae bacterium | reverse complement strand
GCTTATCACTTTGGCTTAAAACCACAGCGCCAGCCCCATCTCCAAACAACACACAAGTTGACCTATCAGACCAATCAACCGCTTTTGACATACGCTCACTGCCAATGACTAAAACATGTTTCAGCGCGCCTGAGGCAATGTATTGTTTGGCAACATCCATGGCATAAATAAAACCACTGCATGCGGCACTGATATCAAAAGCTGGAATGGGTCTAGAAATATTCAGCATCTGTTGAACATGGCACGCCATGCTTGGAAAAAAATGATCAGGTGTACAGGTGGCGACAATAATCAAATCAATTTGGTCAGCTTCTAACCCTGATGATTCTAATGCCTCTTTTGCAGCACAACCAGCCATAAACGCAGTTGTTTCATTGGTAGAGGCAATACGTCTGCTTTTAATCCCAGTTCTTGAATAAATCCATTCATCACTGGTATCCAGCATCGTTTCGAGTTCGACATTAGTCAGTTGTCGAGTGGGCAGATAGCTACCCGTACCACTTATGACCGCGTGTTTCATAATATCAATCCCTGATTGACAAAATCAGAAATTTGGTCCCGAACCAAATCTATTACATTGTTCTTCACTTGCAACATCGCCTCTTCAATCGCATGTTCAAAAGCAATTTCACCTGCACCGCCATGGCTTTTGATAACAGTACCATTCAATCCCAACATACTTGCTCCATTATACCTTGCAGGATCCATCCGTTTTTTCAAATAAGACAACGAAGGAAGGGCCAATACCCCAACCAACTTGGTTAGCCAATTGCGTGTAAACGCTTCCTTCAACGTAGTCAGCATCAATTTTGCCAAACCTTCGCTCGCCTTGAGCGTCGCGTTTCCGACAAAACCATCGCACACAACCAGATCAACTTCTCCAGAATAAAAATGATCCCCTTCAACATAACCCACATAATTCAACAAAGCACATTCAGCCAACATATGAGCCGTACGCTTGACCTGATCGTTGCCTTTGATTTCTTCGACCCCAATGTTTAATAATGCGATTTTTGGTTTTGATTTTTTGTCTAATGCTTGAATCAACGCGGAACCCATCACGGCAAATTGGAACAGATGCTCCGCACAAGAATCCACATTGGCGCCTAAATCAAGCACCCGTGTTTTCCCTTTGTGTGTCGGTAACTCGGCAATAATGGCGGGTCTATCAATACCTGGTAACGTTTTGAGCACAAAACGAGCCGTTGCCATTAAAGCCCCTGTATTTCCTGCACTGACACAAGCTTGCGCTCGACCTTCTTTGACTAAATTAATAGCCACTCTCATAGAAGAATCTTTTTTATTGCGCAATGCGTGTGAGGGCAACTCATCCATCAGAACCACTTCAGAAGCATGCTCAATCAAAATGTGCTCATGGAGTGGATGCTTGGACGTAACGCCATGTTTTTTCAAATGCTTCTGAATTTGATGTTGATCGCCAACTAAAATCAAATTCAAATCAGGATTATTTTTTTTTGCGCGCAAAGTAGCAGGAATCACAACACTTAAGCCATGATCCCCACCCATCGCATCAATTGCAATGGTGATATTATTCAAGCGGGTTACTCTTGTTCGTAGACGTTATCAGTATCAAGAATTTTTTTGCCGCGATAATAACCATCAGCAGTGAGGTGATGTCTCAGGTGAACCTCTCCTGTTGTTGCATCTACCGAAAGAGTGGGTTTGGTGAGCGCATCATGCGAGCGGCGCATATCACGTCTTGAACGTGATTTTTTATTTTGCTGAACAGCCATTGTATTACTCCTAAACAATTTGTTTTCATAAAACCGGAATTTTACCGAGTTTTTGTCTTTAATCCAAGTATTGGTGAGAGAATTTCATCTTGTCCTCCAATAAATCGGCACATTTCTGACGTGCAATCCATTGAATTTTCATGCTTTTCTGGAGAATATAGGAATAGATCATCAATCACAATATTGGTCAGAGAAACTTCAAAAGAATCAGTAACGATGCACTCATAATGCTTCATATGTGACAAAGCATTTGCTTCAGAGAAGCAAATGGCTAATTGAGTGTGATGATCATAAGCATGTTGAAATTCATTGAGGCAACGTTGGCAGATGATTGTCATCTCTCCATGAAGCTCAAGTGTTAATAAGTAATCCTCATCCATCTTTGTCACGTAAAAATCACAGGTCATGTCACAGGGTCCGATAATATGCGAAGGCAAACGGTCCTGCAATAATAAAGAATGAGTTTGTTTCTGACCTTGTAAGGCATGGGTTTTAATACAAATATTCATAAGATGTTACATCATCGTATTAGATTTAGAGTACCATTCACACACTGAGGCGTTTCTAAAATTGTGCAAAAGTGTAGTATAGCGTAAAATAATCAATTTTTATACATTTGAGCGTTATGGCAAAAACAAAGGTGATTGTAGGCATGTCGGGTGGGGTCGATTCCTCAGTTGCTGCCTGGCTATTGTGTGAACAAGGCTATGAAGTGAGTGGCTTGTTCATGAAAAATTGGGAACAAGATGATAAAGATGGCTATTGTGCATCAGCGAGTGATTTGGCCGATGCTGAAAGGGTATGCGAACAATTGCAAATCCCTCTCCGTACTATCAATTTTGCTGAAGAGTACTGGCAACGCGTTTTTAGCCATTTTCTGAATGAATATACGAAAGGCCGCACACCAAACCCTGATGTCCTTTGTAATAAGGAAATCAAATTTAATGCATTTTTAAATCATGCTTTGAGCTTAGATGCAGATTTCATTGCCACAGGGCATTATGCCAAAGTGAAGCTGAACCAAGGCATTGCCACACTCTACAAAGCAAAAGATAGAGAAAAAGATCAAACCTATTTTTTACATGCAGTGGAGCCAAAAGCATTTGCCAAAACCATTTTTCCAATTGGCGATTACTTGAAAACAGAAGTACGCGCCAAAGCGCGAGAAATTGGCCTCATTACCCACGATAAAAAGGATTCAACAGGGATTTGTTTTATCGGCGAGAAACGGTTCAAATCCTTTTTGAATGAATACCTATTGCAAAAACCGGGCGATATTCAAAATACATCAGGTCAAATAGTTGGAAAACATGATGGTTTGATGTTCTATACTGTCGGCCAAAGGCAAGGTTTAGGAATTGGTGGATTACAGCAAGGTAGCGAAGAGCCTTGGTATGTCGTTGATAAAGATATGGCAAGCAATACCCTGATTGTGGCCCAAGGGATACATCATCCCATGCTTTATGCCCAAGGGCTTGTATGTGGGCCTATTCACTGGCTGACAAATACACAAATGTCCCTACCCCTGACAAGTCATGCCAAAATCAGATATCGCCAAGCTGAGCAACCTTG
>DAHWEW010000274.1:0-3327 GCA_027326225.1 Legionellaceae bacterium | reverse complement strand
ATCATATCCAATCATGATACAGTTGACTTCTCTCGGTTGGAATTTCCACCTTTTTCCTTTCGGAATCTCTGCTACCGCCAGACAGCCCCATGTACGAAGTCTTGATATGTCTGGTTTGCGCCCATACCATTTTTCAAAAGGTGTTTTATATCCCAAAGATTTCTTGGGTGTCAACTCATGCTGCATCTGCGCACACTTCACTGCTTCTCCCCAAAGTTTTGGTGGAGCGTTACTTTGTGCCATGAGAGAGTTTGCTATCTCGGTGATTACACCGATTGCTCTCTCTGCGTACGGATTTTGAGAATGTTCATGCGCAGTGCATTGTTCTGTATGAACACCTTGCTCGTTGAGCATACCTTTAAAATTCTTTCCAAGGTATTCTTTCGCATTATCTGTGCGCACTACTTTCAATTTCTTATTGTGTAAATTCTCCGCCTTGGCTTTATAAGTCTTGATGTGACTTGCTACTTCGCTCTTCCTTTTGAGTAGCTCTACGTCCATGTGGCGCGTTGCTTCATCTACGATTACCGAGAAATATCTTTTGCCAGAAAAAGTTGGTATTCTCATCCACCCAGAAGTGTCACAGTGTGATCTGTCAAGCGGCTCAGTGGCTTCAGTTGTGCTTTTCTTCGGCTTGGTGGCTCTTTTTATTTTTGTCATTGCACATATTGTGCATAATTTCATGACTTGCTGTAGGGCTTTTTCGGATACTCCCCCTAGATTTTGATCACGAATTGCCCGCTTTAATGCCTTAATATTGCAGTGACCCAGTCTCTGGTGTAACAACTGCAATTGCGAAATTGATACGTTTTCTTTCGTATCGACGTTCTTAGGTTCTTCTTTTTTGTTCACAATCAATTTGATTGTTTCATTCTCATATTTCTCTGAACCGTCAATCGGAAACTGGTAAAGGTTACCATTTCTTTTGGCTGTAATGGCCATGACCCATTTCTTCCCGACCTTTTTAAGTATGCGGCATTTATTGGCATCAAACGTGACCCTTGCGCCTTTGTCACATATTCGCGCAACAGAGATTAGAACGTCACCAGCGACTTCTTCTGATATCACTACATCTGTAATCTTCCGTTTGTCATTTTTACCATTGCCCACCATGAAGTCTAGGTCTCCCTTTTCTCTCGCTATGAGTACCTGACCATTAGGTAAGTGTAGCTTACACCCTCTTACCATTTTTGAAACATTTGATAAGAGGTCTTTTGCACTGGCGCCTACTACATGTTTCGTCGCCCCAGAGTCTACTGTGGCGTATCGCCCCTTTTTTGTCAAAGATGTCTCTTGATCATCATCATCATCATCATCTAATGTTTCACCTGCCATGAACAGGAAGGACATTTCTTCATCTTTCTGTTTACTACTATGTCTCCCCCTGTCAGAGGTCCCTCGACCACGTCCTCGGCCTGATTTGCATTCACTTGCCTTGTGGCCTGGTTTCTTGCACTTATTGCATATTATTTTTCCATCAGATGCCGCAGCGACACTTTCCTTCTTTGGATTATCAGACTTTAGTTTATACGCTGCTGCCTCAAGCATCTCTTTAGCTTTAATGTAGGTTGTTGATGGATCAGCTCTTAGAATACTCGCTTGTGTGTCGAATTCTTCAGGGAGTCCCCCAAGCAAGATTGCTAGCCTATCTGCTTCGTCTATCACTTTGATAGTCTCTTTTATACATTCGGAAACAGACATTGAACTCATCTTTTCCATCATCTGTTCGGTGAATAAGGAAAAGGAATCTATTTTAGAAGACATTGTTTCTATTTTAGAACAAAATTTAGTAATGGATGCAGAGTCTTCGCATTTTATTTGAAAGTATTTGATTCGGTTCACTAGTCGTGACACCGCTGTTCTTGGGTTATTCAATTCGCATACCCGTTGATAAAGATCATACGGGTTTTCCTGTATCTCCCCTAAGATGTTCATCACATCATTGGAAATACTGTTTGCTACTAGTCCATAGGCTATGTTGAAGCCTTTAAAATGTACATGGTTTCTAGCTGGCTCTTGGTATTTGTTCTCAACGAAGTGTTTAACACCCTGAACTTTCAAGGCCCAGTCCACTTTTCTCTTCCAATGGACATAGTTATTTTTATTGAGCAATGGAATGCTCCATTTTGTGCCAATTCTTTGATTCCCAATGGAATCTTTTCCATCCTCATCACATTCATTTAGAATGAGAGGATCTTCAGCTAACTGGTCACTATCTTGATCCCCAGTGTCACCTATCGGTTCATTATACCTGGAGTATCCTCCCACACACTTGGGAAGTGTTTTGCTCTCATCGGGTTTCTTATATGTCGATGCTGACGTCAGCATCGGCGAAATGGCTGTGATTTCACTCAATAAAGTATCATTTTCATTCGTTTTCATGATTTTATGTTCAGATCTCTTTAGAATTTGATCCATCATGTTTGAAAGACGTTGTATTTCTTTCTCTTGTGCCTTCCTCTCTCTGAGGAGTGTTTCTATGATATCGATTGATGGTTTATTCATCAAATCATCATTTTTATTTAATGAACTATCAAAAAATTCATTTGATTTATCAATTTTTTGATTTTTGTTATTAGGATTTTCATCCATATTTAATGTATGTGTATCGGTAGGTGTATTTGTGATTTGTATTGTGTTGGGGTTCATATCGGTAGTGGGTGTTGTGTTTATGTGTTGTAGTTTTGTTTTTCCTGAATAAAAAGTATCTACAAAACTACCCCCACTTGACATTTTTATATTTTTGTTATTTAGATGCCCCCCCACAAAACAAACACACCCGAATGATCACCAAACTGTCCTGAACGTGCTCCTGGCAGCTCGGGATGCGTTTCGCAGCTCGCAGTTCGTTTGGAACTCAAAAATAGACTCTTAATCTGTTGAAGTTGGTCCGGCACGTGTGACGCTTCGCGCTCTCGAACGTGACGTCCGGAGTCACAGTATTGGGTATGGCTGAATAGCCCTTGATGAGATCTACCGACTGGTATAAGATTGTCCCTATCGCTAGTCCCCTCACCCCAATATAAGCTAACTACTAATTGTACAAATATAAAGTAGATGAACGTTGCAGACCAAAAAGCAATTTATTTAGCGACGTGCTAAATTTAGCACCGTACACATCAGCGTTTAGTAATTAATGACTGGCTCTAACACCCCCCTACAATTGAACATCTATTGATATACTATATATGTCAATTGTCAGTATGTGAGGAGTCTGTCAGTGTACGTTTCTCTTTCTAAACAATATATATCTATTTCTATCTATCCCCAAAATTATGGACGTTCTAGAAGTCTGCCCCCCCCACAATCGATCCATTTTTCGGTCGT
>DAHWEW010000273.1:0-3330 GCA_027326225.1 Legionellaceae bacterium | reverse complement strand
CGATCCCATTGAAATAACCCAACGTGGCTCTGCCATTTGGTCATAAACCTTACGCAGCGCTGGCGCCATTTTATTACAAAGTGTTCCTGCGACAATCATGACGTCAGACTGCCGTGGGCTTGGTCTAAAAATAATACCAAACCGGTCCAAATCATAACGAGCAGCGCCAACATGCATCATTTCAACAGCGCAACATGCCAAGCCAAACGTCATCGGCCACATAGAACCACTGCGAGCCCATCCCAACAGCTTTTCTGTGGAGGTCAGGGTAAAACCATTTTGTTGTAATTCTGCTGATGGCATAGCCAATCTCTCCAATATACTTTGTAAAACTATACCCAATTATCGATCAATAGGTAATGATTCATCGCACTATCGAAACTCGGTCGTAGCCCGGGAGAAGCGTAGCGAATCCCGGGTCTGGGACTGGTTCATTCCCACTCGAGCGCCCCTCGCTTCCACTCGTAAATGAAACCAATGACGAGCAGCCCTAAAAACAGCATCATGGCCGTAAAACCAAACCACCCGATTCGTCGTAATGCGAGCGCCCAGGGAAAGAAAAATGCTGTTTCTAAATCAAAAATAATAAATAGTATCGCAACCAAATAAAATCGTACATCAAAAGGAATACGTGAATTTTCAAATGCAGGAAAACCGCATTCATAAGGCGAATTTTTTTCTAAATCAGGATGTGTTTCAGATAGTGACTTAGAGGCCGTCAGCATGGCAAGACCGAGCAATAGCCCAATAATGATAAAAACAAGAACAGGGAAATAATCCGCAGCTATCATTTACAATTCCTTAGGATGTCTCTGTTGATTGGTACCGAAGGCCGGACTCGAACCGGCACAGCTTGCGCCACCGCCCCCTCAAGACGGCGTGTCTACCAATTCCACCACTTCGGCAAAAAGAAATCACGTCGGTATAAACGAAATGTTATTCTCGACGCATTCCTCATTGTTTATCAGTGTCTACTGGTACCGGAATTTTATTATCGGGTACGCTGGACTGTTGAGGAATAACCACTGGATGCTGGTATTGTCTAGCCACCATAGAAGATAATGACAGGCTTGTCACAAAAAAAGCCAGCACTAATCCACCTGTAAACTTAAACAAAAATCCACCCGTGCCTCGACTTCCGAAAAGCGTGTTCGACGCTCCAGAGCCAAATGATGCACCGATGTCTGCACCTTTACCATGTTGAATAAGCACCAATCCTACAATAAGAATGGCAACTAAAACATGAACCGCTAATATTAACTGATACATTTTATGATTTCCACAAATTGTCGAGCATTTAGGGATGCCCCACCCACTAATCCACCATCTACATCCGCCATCGAGAACAGCGAACGAGCATTACTTTCATTCACACTGCCACCATATAAGATGGGGACTCGCACTGAATGCTGTGGTTCGTGCACAGCAATAACCTTTCGGATGTATTCATGCACCGCTTGTGCTTGCTCGGCGGTTGCCGTTTGACCCGTTCCAATCGCCCAAACCGGTTCATAAGCAATCACACAACGCGTAAATACATCACTTTTATCATGCATAACCGCTTGCAGCTGGCTCAAAATCACCTTTTCTGTCAAGCCTTGTTCTCGTTCTGCTAGGGTCTCCCCAACGCAAAGGACTGGTATCATATCATGTTCTTTCACATGGTGGAATTTTTTCGCGACAAATTTTTCGCTCTCACCCAGCAAATATCGTCTTTCCGAGTGCCCAACCAAAACATACTGACAATTAAATTCTTTTAACATCGGCCCTGAAAGCTCACCCGTAAAAGCGCCACAATCAGCTGGATATACATTTTGTGCTCCAACGTGAATTGTGCTTTCAGATAACAACGCTTGCACTTTTGACAAATAAACCGCTGGCGGGAAAACAATACATTGCGATTGTTGTGAAGCGGGAATGGATTCTAACAAAGAAAGAAGTAACGCCTCAATCGAACGTAAACAACCGTTCATTTTCCAGTTACCCATAACCATACGTTGTCTCATACACTAACCTCTATGCAATCCAAATGAATCGGACTATACAAGCAGGATGTCGAATTGACAAGAGGAAATTAAAACCCTGAGATCAACCTTGCGTATCACCCAGGACAATGAAGACTGTTCTTACATTTTTGGCAAGGCATGGTGTTCCAAATCATCTTTGGCTTTCGCAAATAATGAATTAACCATCACAGCAAATACTCGCTGATTGGTAACCTTCCCTGAGCTATTCAGTTCGGGTTCCTGCAGGGATGCTTGTCCAAAGGCATTAGCAACTAAAGTTCTAGCGTCAGAACTTCTGTTTAGCGCTTTATAAAAAGCTGTGGCTGAAGCCGTTTCTCCATCCGCTTTCTCCCATATATGCAAGAATGTATCCCTATGTTTAGATGCACTGCATATGAAAGCATTTAAAGCTTCTATCCGTGCATCATCGCCCTGCTCAGTATTTTCGAATGCTTTTTTGAACTGCTTTAATTCCTCAAGTTTCATCTCCCCTTTATAACCATGCTTACCACAAGCTTCAATCGCTTTTCCCATGGCTATACTAATGAATTTGTATGCTTCCGTCTCTTTAGAAAATGGTATTAATTTTTGAGATGAAGGATTCTTGTCTGTTGACGATGATGCGAAAAAACCAACCCCACCTACATTTCCCGGTTTTGAGTCTTTAAAATCTGAGCTCAGAGAAGAAGTTACTGTTCGTTCTGGCAACTCCACTTGCTTCTTATCAGTTTTTTTAGTAGGGCATAAGTCTCTCATCGCATATAGATTCAATTTGACGCTATCAAGCAGATAGATTACTTCTTCACGTAACGTCAAACCATCAACATCTTTTGATAAAAGACCATAGCCATAAGAATCTTTGTAAAGTCTATAATGCAATAATTCATCACCCTCCGACCAAAGCTGCGTACCCTTCTCCAATTGCTTCTGAATGAATGACACATTTTCCACTGTTATTTTACCATTAATTTCATCCAAATATTGAACAAGCGTTTGTTTAAGCTCTATAAGCCAACCTTTCCATTTATTCGTGTCTGCTTTCTCATGCATATGCTCTGCTAAGATGGCTGCCTCTTCTTCAGGAGTTAGTTCAGGTTGCAATGCCTCCTGAGTCATCAACTTGTGCAATTTCCTAGCTTCTTGGATCTGCTTTCTAGCTTCTTGCGCTTCATGGCTTTGTTGAGCGACATTTTGTTGCTCAGCTCTCAAAATACCTTGAAAATAACTTTCTATGCGAACTTCTTCCTCAAGTTCAAATGCCTTTTTCCATTCCTCAGCAGTATCCCATAATTGTCTTATTGCTTTTTTTAACTCATGATTTGGG
>DAHWEW010000272.1:0-3335 GCA_027326225.1 Legionellaceae bacterium | reverse complement strand
GCAGTGCCGATAATATGCGTGCCTATTTAGATGAGGTGAGAGAGGCCGTACTACACGAGCTTATCCCTAAAGAGGCCTATCGAGCGCTTTTAGTGAGCCCCAATAAAGCCGGATTTACTCCTTTGCATGAAGCTTTAATTGGAGGCAATACAGATAATATGCGTGCCTATTTTGATGAAATGCACAAGGCCGTAACACAAGGAATTATTTCTAAAGACAGCTATTGCGAGTTGTTGGTTAGCCCCAATCGAGCTGGGTTTACCCCTTTGCACGATGCTTTGAAATCAGGTAATGCTGATAATATGCGTGCCTATTTTGATGAAATGCACAAAGCCGTAACAAATGGATTTATCCCTAAAGACAGCTATTGCGAGTTGTTGGTTAGCCCAAACCGAGCTGGGTTTACCCCTTTGCATGATGCTTTGAAATCAGGCAATGCTGATAATATGCGTGCCTATTTTGATGAAGTGCGACAAGCTGCAAAAGACGGTCTTATTCCTAAAGACAGCTATTGTGAGCTTTTGGTTAGCCCCAATCGAGCTGGGTTTACTCCTTTACATCAAGCATTGAAATCAGGGAATACAAAAAATATGCATGTTTATTTTGCCGAAGTACGAGAAGCCGTAAAGCATGGGCTTATTCCTAAAGATACCTATTGTGAGTTGTTAGTCAAACCGAACCAAGAAGGATTCACCCCTTTCCACCAAGCATTGCAATCAGGCAATACAGAAAATATACATGTATATTTTACTGAAGTACGAGATGCCGTAACACATAGGCTTATGCCTAAAGATACCTATCGAGCGCTTTTAGTTAATCCCAATCGAGCAGGATTTACCCCTTTGCATAGCGTATTGATTGCATCCAATGTTGATATGGTACGTTCATATTTTGCTGAAGTGCAAAGCGCTGTAAAAAATGGGTTGATCAGCACAGAGAGCTATCATGAGCTTTTGGTGAAGCCGAATAAAGCAGGTTTTACGCCATTGCATCAAGCAGCTAATAGTGGGAATTTGGAAATATGCAAGCTATTTTTTGATGAACTTGTACGCGTCCGCTCAAAAGAAACGGTTTATAGATGTTTGACCACTAAGGCAAAAGGCCATTTAGCTGTGTGTGAAGAAAAAGCCACGAAGCCCGATGCATGTCGGATTAACGATTATTTTCGTCAAAAACGCAAAGAGTTTTCTAAGTATGATGCTGAAAAGCCAAGGGGGCATTTGGGCAGTTCAGGGAGGCAGGAGCGCTATGGTAAACGCAAACCTGAAGCTGATGATATAGAAAGGGAGAGCAAAAGATCTGCCAGGGATCATGAGCGTGCATATGATAGGCGTTTCTTTGGGAGCCCCCGTAGAGAATCTTCTTATCGAAAATATCAAAATGATAGCAAACAAGTTGCATCAATTGACAAGGCAAGGACATAAATGATGTTAGCTGCTACTTTAACATCCCTCTATCTGTAATTCCTCTTTAGTATACAATTTACATTTCTGCAGGTTATCAAAAAGATGCTCCCATTGTGGTTGTATAGCGTTTTGTTGATATTTTGTAGCTTGTATTAATCCTTTTTCATGTAACAAACCAGCTAAGTTATTTTCAGTAGTGATAACTGACTCAATGGCTTCTGCTTGTTTGAGGTGAGAATACGGATCAAAATAGACGGCGGCTTTTCCAAACACTTCTCGATGCACAGAGATGTCAGAGGCAACGACTTTTCCTCCTGAAGCCATGGCTTCAACACCACTCAAATCAAACCCTTCTTTTACGGAGGGACAAACCACGCAAAGAGCGCCTCGATAGAGAAGACGCATATGCTCCACAGGTACTCTTTGTAGGTGAAATAGCTGTCCGCGATGCTGCCAAGGTCTCATAGCAGCAATAATTGGATCAACTTGCCAACCCATCTCTCCGACTAATATGAGTTTGATATCTTGTCTCAATTTAAGACAAAGAGCTTCCCATGCATGAATTAACCTGACTTGATTCTTACGAGGTTCGAGGGTGGAAACCATTAAAATATAGTTTAATGAATCATGTTTTAAATGTTTTGCATAATATTCATCGTCTTTATCTTCGGGTAGCGATAGCCTGCGCATGGATTCGTAAGAGTAATTGCGAATCATTTCCGCTAGTTGATAAGCGTCTACTGATTCCTCAAAGTAATTGGGAGAAATGGTATCGTAAATGACGGGAGATCGTTTTTCCAAGGAGGGAAAGAGTTGTAACAAATCGTCTCTCACGGCGTGACTTGTACACGCAAAAACGCCTGTTTTTGCGTTGCTGCATAGCTCTTTATAATGGGAGGATTGATGCGATTTTGGATTGACGATTAAGTGTGGCACAAACATGGGGACGGCATCATGATAACGCACCACAAGTTGGGTATTTTTAGCAACGCGTCCTGGGAAAGGAGTTTGAACAACAAAAACATCGTAGTTTTTGGTATCAATTTTGGGAAAAATGTGTCCATAGTTCATTATTCTCAAGGTTCTACGAGAAAATCGAAGGCTTTGATAAGAAGCAGATGTGATCTTTTCGAATTCTGTTGTGGCTAAAGTTTTGGCAAAAAAACGCTCCCATAGGAAATCTTCAAATCCTAGACTTTTGAACTCCTCTATTGTTAAGGAACTGCCCAGCAGGCTTTTCGCAGCATTGGATAAAACTCGTATCCCTATTTTTGTAAGATCTAGAGGAGAAAAATGTGGGTTTTCAGCCGCAATGATGAATCTAGACATGTGGTTGATTTGTTGATGAGAATTCTTAAAGGAAAAAAATTCTGAGAGGATAGAAAGCAGAGGGGAATAAGGCACATCAGTATTGATAAATCCAGTTGTCTGCACACGAGGCAAGTTTAAAAAATAGGAAAAGAGCAGCCGTGTTTCTTGCGGTATGCCGAAAAAACCATGGAAGCAAGGATGTAACTCCATTAGTACGCGTAATTTTTTTTCCATAAATGAACTCTCCTACTGACTCGTTACTCTCAAAATCTCAGCAAGTGATGTATCGCCAAGAAGGACTCGTTTGAAACCATCTTCTCTGATGCTTTTTGTGTTGGGGCGAATATGAGTTTCTATGACTTGTATATGTTCATTGCGGTGAATCATCCCTCTAAGGACTTCATCCATTGAAATCAATTCATAAATCCCCGTTCGTCCTAAATAACCTGTATGGTTACAGTGCTCACATCCATGAGGCTCAAAAACATGGGACAAATCAGTTTTTTTGTCAACTCCCATGAGTTCTAATTCGTCATCACGTAAAGGATGCGGTGTTTTACAATAAGGGCATAATTTTCGTACTAAGCGTTGCGCGATAAGGCCCACAATACTTGAAGA
>DAHWEW010000271.1:0-3363 GCA_027326225.1 Legionellaceae bacterium | reverse complement strand
AGCTAGGAAATTCTTCAATGACCATTGCAGTGGAAGCATGGACCGAAATTTTAGCCACAGGAGAAAAATATTGTGTGACAGAAGGCATTTTTGTATTTGTAGCGATTGATGATCAAGGACGCCCACGACAGATCCCAAAATCAAAATGACTCATAATCCTTCCGAACATTTGAAACAATGGATAGCCGAAATAGCTATTTTGTTTGAAAAAAATGAAGATCCTTCCTCAGAGCATTACTCTCTCTTTTTAGACGATCCAGAATTGGCTCTACAATTGGTAACCTTGATTAATGATCTGGATGAAAATGCCGTAGATGAACAGAAGGACTATTATTCGGCCACTGTCTTTGCGCTTGATATCTGTGTGGCTCAATTGCAAGTTGCAGCTGAGGGCGGTAATAAGAGTGCTGAAAAAAATCTGTCACAACTGATGTCGTCTTTGGCTCAAGCGATTGCAAGCCTCAAACACTCTTTAAGTTTTTGGTTACCCATTTTAAATGCGTTTTACGAAGTTCATGTCGAGTTGTCTAAAGAATTAAAAGAGGCCTATTTTCTGGTGGCGTCACAGGAAGATGATATGACCCCTGATGACGAGGCTTCTCATTTAAATTCAATGCGTGAACTCATTTTGGAATTATCTGATTTATCCGAGTATGACATTGCAGAAAATTTCTTTGCACAAAGCTATGCAATGCCTGCTGATTTTTTTACTGATTTGGTGATTGATTTATATAGTATTGCAGAAGGGCAAGAGATTGCTTTATTGACATTGTTGCACCCGAATTTTGAAGTGCGAGAGGTTGTGTTAGCAACGTTTGAGACGTTGATGGATACCATCATATTAAGTCCTGTTTCGCTTTCGCGTTTAAAAGCCATCAAATATTGGTATCCGAAGGCGTATCATGACCAGTTTGACCGATGGATCAGAGAGCAGAGAAAAAAAGGCGTGGTCTATCATCTTGATATCAATAAACCTAAGATTCACATTCAAGCGAGTGAAGTAGATGGCAGTGGCGCGCAAGGGATCTTTATTCATATCAAGACAGCAAGGAAGCACCGACTATGTGGTCTATTGTTTAAACAGGGCGTTGGGATCAAAGATGCGTGGATGACGCCCGTCATTTTAGCAAAAGACATCAAACGTTATATTGATGAAGCCTTTGAAGATAGCGTGATGTTACGAGAAGTGGATTTAGAGTATTTAAATAAGTTAACAGAGCATTTTCTGGCCTGGTCTATTGATGAAGGCCACATGCCTGATTTGCACTTATTAGAAATACAAGAAGCATTAGGGTTAGAGTGGCGCCCGTCGCACTTGGAACTGGATCACTTACTCGAAGAGCTTGCTATACAAATCAGCCCATTTACCCAAGAAAGCATCAATGCTTCATTCAAACGTTCAAAAACATGGCCTAAAAATAAGCGTTTTACTGAAACTTGGTACGTAGAAAATGCCTATATCGATAAATTAGTCAATCAGAATTCGAGTTTTATTGATGGGGTGAAAGTGTGTCGGATTGAAGAAGCCATGAAGGCCGTATTTGCCAATGAAATGGAGCAAAAACGTCAGAGATGGCTGTTTCATTTTTTATGGATAGCTTTGTGGATGAAGGCTTCTGCGCGTAAAAATGAAAAAATTTGGCAAGATAGTTTTATGATTGCTCATGCAATCTACAAGGGCGTGGCTTTGGATGCTATTCCCATCATGCATGAAATATGTCGCCAATCTGTGATCAACAGCATTGAAACCATGCAAGAGCGACGAACGCATCTCAATCGACACTGAGATTCTACTTACAATCTAAAAGATTAATTCATCATCAGCTAATTTATAAGCTTCTTGAATATTCTCCAACTGTTCTTCAACGACATTCAATTTACTAAAGCTTGCGATATGAAACAATGCTTGCCCTGCATGGACCAAAGGCAGCATATTGTCGCCAATAATAATGCCCGAAATCGGTGTCCTTAATTTGTATTCTTCTTGGCTATTCGGGTTGGCAATGATGGCAATGATTTGCCCTTTGCTGATTCTGTTGCCTGCTTTTTTGATGGGTCTAACAATTCCGCTGATGGGGGCTCTTATCCAATAACTGTCTCTCGAAATGGTGGGGGTAAATTTTTTAATATGATATTGGCTTTGTGGAATCATTTTTAAGGCCATCATCACGCTTAAAATACCATTGATGCCTGTTCTGATGGATAATTCATCAAAACGGAGAGCCTCTCCTCCTTCATATAATAGAAAAGGGATCCCTTGTTCATTGGCATATTCTCGCATAGAACCATCTCTAAACGTGGAGTGCAGAATCACTGGCACATTAAAAGAAAGAGCTAACTCTTCAATGCCCGGTAAATCAAGGTTTGCTCTGATTTGAGGTAAGTTAAAACGATGATTTGAACCGGTGTGTAAATCAATAACATGCGTACATTGAGATAATATTTGTTGACTGATGATGTCAGCAAGAATAGAAGAAAGCGATCCTTTAGGACTGCCAGGGAACGAGCGATTTAAATCTCTTCTATCTATCAAATAGCGCTGTTGATATAAAAAACCGTAAACATTAACAATGGGGATAGCAATGATGTTTCCTTTGATTCTTCTGATCCCTTTCTTTTTCAAAAATCGCCTGATGATTTCAACGCCATTGATCTCATCGCCATGAATGGCGGCTGTGATACACAGGGAAGGTCCTTCGTCTTTACCACAAATCACATGAATAGGTAAGCTGATGGGTGTCCAGTCATATAATTTAGGCATGGGTAAAAAGATGGTTTTACGCTCGCCGGCTTTGATTTTATCATCACCTATGACTATCCTTGTTTTCCTCATGCTTATCTCCTGACTGGCGTGATTCCTTCCAACTATTCATCATAACACAAAATAATTCAGCTGTTTTTTGTGCATCATAAATTGCTGAATGGGCTTCACTCTGATCAAAAGGAATGCCGGCGGCTTTGAGTGCTTTTGCTAAAACAGTTTGTCCATATAAAAATCCCCCAAGGGTTGCTGTATCAAAACAAGTAAATGCATGAAAAGGGGATTTTACGCCGGTGCGTTTGACTGCTTCTTTAATAAAGAGTAAATCAAACCAAGCATTATGGCCTACCAAAACAGCTCGTTGGCAGTGACTTTGTTTTAAGGCTTGGTTGATGGGGAGAAAGAGTTGCTCTAATGCTTTCTTTTCATGGATAGCAAAACGCAAAGGTTGGTAGGGATCGATGTGATTAAAAGCGAGTGATTTTGCATCGAGCTCGGCATTCTCGAACGGTAAAATATGTTCAAAGTGGCTTGCTCCTGGGACGAAATGACCCTCGCTATCTAGATCAAGTAAAACAATACACATTTCCAATAAAGCATGC
>DAHWEW010000270.1:0-3376 GCA_027326225.1 Legionellaceae bacterium | reverse complement strand
TTTCAGAAACCTATTTCAGCAAAGAAAGATTTTTTACGCCTTATCAAGATGTTGGTCACTTTTTCAAGAATTTGACTCACCCTTTCTCTATCACGATTGAAACGACGCTGATGACTTTGAGTCAAATGTTAGATGCGCTGAATCACTCATTAGATTGTTTGGGATATTTATTGATTGGGAGACCCAAACATGCCAGAGAGGCTTTTATTGATTTAGGGGTTGATCTTTCTCTGATAGCTTCACTTGCATTCATGATTCCTATCAATGCCATCATTGAAACCATAGTATGCATCACACGTCTTTCTCCAATGTGCATTGCATCGTGTACAAATGAAGAGGATGCCAATAGTTTGGATCCATTATCAGAAAATCTGATCACAATGGCAATCAGTTAAGCATCATGTCATGTAGCCCGGGTTACGCTAACGCTTCACCCGGGCTACATGATGTTCTTATGGTTGGTTTTGGCTGCTGTGAGTAGGCATTACACCAGCTCGATCTCTAGACTTAGCAAACATCCGGAATGCATCCCCAATTGATTCATCTGGTTGCTCTTTGTCTTGTGTTTGTGCGGCTTTTTGCAGCGCTGCAACCAAGGCTTTAAGCTTCTCATTTTCTGCTTTCAGCGCATCATTTTCTTTTCCCATTTGTTTTAATGTTTTTTTGATGGTTCTGAGATCAGGTTTGTCAGGGTAGCGCAATGATCCTTGATGTTTCACTCTTAAGGCCAAAAGCGCTTGCTCCGCGCGTTCTCGAATCACTTGAAACGATTCTTTGTGTAGGAGTTCCCCATTTTCATAGATAGGTCTTAAGGCTGGTTTAAATCCTTCTGGTATCGGATGACCTGTATTGGTATCGAGGGCGGTTAGATCCTGGACTTCATGCAATGGTTTTTTCATGTCTGCCTCAGTCAAAAAACCACAAGATGGTTCAGGAATCGCACCTGTCACATAGTCACCTTGGCCATTATCATAGACCATCAAACGTCCGGGTTTACTTTTTTTACTAGAGGTTTCTTTGCCAACGGGATGGGTATGAAGGTGATGCGCTTCATCTTCAGTAGTAACACAGGATGATTTGTAAGCAACCTGTTGTGTATCTCTGTTCTTTTCACTCTGATGAAGACTTCCACCCATACCAAAGACCAGATCTTTCACGCTATATTGATTGGCGACCAAAGTTTCGCAAATATCGTGAATGCTTGATTCACAAATACCATCTCCTTGAATGACACCAATATTGGCGTTAAATTCCTTAAATTTAGTCTTTTCATTCTCATGACAACCCACCGCTTCTTCAACAATCTTAAATGTTTCAAGAACCGATTCTTCAGGTTCACCACTGTCGGGCCTTAAAACCATACGAATATTTGGATATTCTTTACTCCACACAGTCGCAAATTTCTCACACAACCATTTTGCGGTTTGTCGTGGGTTACCTTCCGTGTCTATGACAATAGAGATGATGCCAAAGGGTAGGTCTTTATATTGTTCGGCATGAGTTCTGAAAATATGTTCATAGGCTTTTTGCAAATCAGGCGATGGTTTGTTTCTATCAAAAGGGATATCAGAAAAATTAATGGTTTTATACCGTTGATAAGAGGTGGTTGAGCCATGTTCTGAGGCTGGTACAGAAAAGCCTGCGATGAATGACTTATCGTCAGAACCATAATAGTCATTGATATAATCAAAGACAGCGAGTGTATCTGTTCCCTTAAAGTTAAGAAGATGAGCGGCAGCAGCAATTTCTGCTGATTCTTCACTCGTTGCTGCTCGTGCACCAAAATCATGCAACATGAACTCCAATCCTGCTAAGCTCTCAGTGGTTTTCAAGAGGTAGTCAGCCAATGTATTTTTGATGCTTGCACTGTTGACAGCAACTAAATTTGAATACCATTGTCGTTGTAAGATGGTTTCTATCCAACCAACGAGCCATGCACACTTTGGATCAGTATTTTCAACAGTGATGACTGGATGGCCTGTGGGACTTAAGGTTCCTTCAGGAAGGGCATAAATTCTAATGGGCAATTTGCCTTTATGTGTGCGGAGAATGTATTGCCAATTTTCAAGGTAACGGTTAACCATCTTTGCATTTCCGCCGAAATGAGCGGTGAGCACAGGTCTTGTTGCCTCAATGGTTTCTTCATTGAAATGTTCTGGTGAAGTATATTCATTTAGTTTGGTCAAAAATGCTTGTAGGCCAAATGAAAGAGTATGACTAAATTCCCCACCTCTTGGCTCTAAATAGGCAAAATTGTATTTGACATCATCAGAAGTGTGTGAGGGATGTGAAACCTTGTAAGAGTCACACATGGTCAAGATGTTTTTGGACATAATAGTCACCTATGGGTTTTGTGAAATTTGGAACATTTTAGCCCTTTTAAAATATAAAACAATCATTGTGTATCTATGAAAGTTTTGGTTGACAAATTGATAAAAAGTTGGATCATTGACAACTTTTATCATCCTACCTGTCTGGAGCACAATATGGCCAAAATGCATGAGGAGTTGAGTATTTTAGAAAAAGATGGATTTTTACCAACCGAGAACTTTTTAAACCCGAAAAGATTCATTGTACCTTATAAAAATGAAAATGAATTTTGGGATGGGGCTCTTGCAAATCTGATTATTCCGTTTCTATCAGGGGTACAAGCCATCGGTCAAGCGCTTCAAGCAGTATGGTCAACTTTTCGAATCATAGGTAATTTGTTGATTCTTGAACCTACTCATGCAAAGAAGGCTCTGAGTGATCTGAGCGTTCATATTGCCTTATCCTTATCTCTTGCGGTGATGATACCCATTCATGCCATCATTAGTAGTATTGAGTTTGCCACTCGATTTATAGCCACTTGGTTTGTTTCTAAAGAATCCACTAAGGATTTATCAACCTTAAGTATTGAAGAAAAATTCATAGAAGAGAAAAAATACTTTGATGAGCATTTACTTCCTGTTTCAAAGAAGTATTTACAATCCTTCAAATTTTTCGAGCCGTATGACAGTCTAGGAGATTTTGGTCAAGATTTAACTCTTGTTGTTGCAAGACCCATCGCGTCATTCTTCGAATCATTGATATTCACTGGTTATGCATTCAATGACCTCTATAAGTGTGTTGCAAATCTATTGATCTGTAGACCAAAACATGCATTTGATGCTTTTGTAGATTTAGGTGTACATCTTTCTTTGGCGCTAGCGCTTGCATTGGTGGTGCCTGTTAATGCTGCAATTGGCGCGATGGCACCGTTCACAAGACTCGGTTCCACATGCCATGTTGCCAGTCAAACAGAAGCCCCCGTTAACCCCCCCCGCACCCTGATCATCTCATGTGATCTATGTACCCTTGATGGTGTTTTTTGTCATCAAGGGTTTCAAAAGGCATT
>DAHWEW010000026.1:0-12868 GCA_027326225.1 Legionellaceae bacterium | reverse complement strand
TCTTCTAGATGTAGCAAGCTATTGGGGGCAAATCGAAGCTTTTTTCCCATCAATAATGTCAATTCTTTCAAATTTGGGGCAGCTTCTATCAAACCATTGACAGCTTCATTTGAAAAATGGCCTTTTAATTTAAGATGTGTCAGATGACTGAGGCTCCCAGGGTCTAATGTTAAGCCCCCGATCAAAGGTTCATTGATTTCTAGAACCATGCGTTTAACATCCACCAGTGATCTTAAAAAATACTGTAGCTCGTCAAGACATTGAGCAGGTAATTCGAGAGCCACCTTTTCAAGTTTTTGCCAAAGTATTTTATGATCTTTTAATATGGGTAGAGTCTTATCAATAAGGGATAAATCCATCCCTCGCAAGTTAAGTGAAGCAGTGATGATTTGTTGCAAGGAGTCCAATGAAATATCACAATTGCTAATCTTCAAATCAACAAGTTTGTTCAGATGTTTAGCAACGATACCTTCATGCTCATCTGATAATGTACAACCGTTCAGATTGAGTTCATACAGTGTTTCAGGAGCGGAACATAACACATTGAGCTCGACCGCTGTGATCTCCGATTGATTCACGCGTAACACATGCACATGTTTCAGTTGTTCTAATGAAAAATGTTGTTCCTCTTTATTTTTTTTAATCGTTGTCACACCTTGCTGTCCAATGGAGTGACATTGGTACAATAGAACATCTCGGTAATCTGGGATGATCTCGATTTCTGGATATTTTCTTTTCAATTTATCCATAACTGTGACAGGATAATAACCATAGTAGTCATCAATAATATACTCAATCGGTGGACTCAAGTTCGGGATGATGGTCAACAATCGATCGAGCTCTTCTTCATTCAAATATTGTAATTGGCTGGTTCTGATATGACGTGCTGGTGGGGGACTTAATTCACTGAATAGGTTTGAAAACGAATCATCACCCAAGATATGAATTTCACGTCGAGGACAATTGAATTGTTGACAGGCTAGATGAAACAATGCCTCATCACTCATGGGGGGCACCGATAGGCTATGTTTGTTCATCTTCCATTCGTCATGTCCAGTTGGCAAACGAAAAGATTGTCCACTACGGCATACCTGTTCCATCTCAATCAGATCTTGGCGTGTTAAAGGAATCAATCGTTCTCTAGATCCAAGATAGAGTGAAAATCCCTGTTCTATGAGAGTTGCTAAATATGCAAATCTTTTTCTAGCGTCGAAATGATACCAGCTAGGGAAGCTCCAATCGGCAAAGATTAATTTTTTTTGCTTTTTTTCATTGAGAATGCTGTCGTTTTGGATCCAATAAGGTTTATTCGCAATCAGTTGATTGATCTCTAGCTGACCCGTTGGAAAATCTTGATAAATCAAATGGTTCGCAGAAGTGCCAAAAAATAAATCATCATTAGGAGGCATAAGCAGTGATATGAAGTTGGAGTTATTGGTTGATTTTAATACATATTGGTCTTATTGTAAATGGTTCAACAGGTTATCTTCACAAAGACATACGTCATATTGAGCATACTGGCCATTTTTTGGGCAAACATTGGGAAAGAACTCCATCCAAACAACCCCTCATCCGCCCTGCGGGCACATTCTCCCCATGCCTGGGGAGAATGGAAATAAGGGAGAATTTTTTTGGGAGCTTTGCGAAACATCTCCAAATTGTCAGGAGGTCCCTCACGTTGTTCGGGATGACGTAGGTCTTAACTGATATTTTCCCCTAAGGGGCCATGGCGCTCCTTAGGGTACATGTTATATTCATCTCAATGCAATTATCTGATCTTATTCTTACTTTTTCTTTTTCGGGACATATAAATCAGTAATCGTTCCTTCAAACATTTCCGCAGCTTGCGCAATCGATTCTGACAAGGTTGGATGAGGATGAATGGTTAGAGCAATGTCTTCTACATCACAACCCATTTCAATCGCTAAAGCCGCTTCAGCAATGAGATCACCTGCATTGATACCTACAATTCCCGCACCTAAAATCCTTTTGCTGTTTGGACAAAAAAGAAGTTTTGTCATCCCTTCTTCTCGTCCCATACTTAACGCGCGTCCACTTGCAGCCCAAGGAAAGACTGCTTTTTCATAAGCGATGCCTTTGCTTTTTGCATCTTTTTCAGTAAGACCCACCCAAGCAAGCTCAGGATCAGTATAGGCAACACTGGCAATACATTTGGGATCAAAATAATGCTTCAAGCCTGAAATGACTTCAGCCGCCACTTTTCCTTCAGGGATTGCTTTATGAGCAAGCATAGGTTGGCCAATCACATCCCCAATCGCAAAAATATGAGAAACATTCGTGCGTAATTGGTTATCAACAGGGATAAAACCACGCTCATCCACCTTGACGCCTGCTTTTTCTGCGGCAATCGTTCCACCATTTGGTTTTCTACCGACACAAACCAACACTTGTTGGAAGCACATGGGTTTACTTGTCGCATGCTCCCCTTCCATTGTGACAAAAATACCCTCTTTCTTAGCTTCCATGGCGGTTACTTTGGTCTTGAGTAAAAACTGTACCCCTTTTTTACTCATTCGCTTTTGTAAGACAGTCACCAAATCCGTATCAGCACCTGGAATCAATTGATCCATAAACTCCACTACGGTGACTTCAACCCCAAGTGCACGATAAACTGTGGCCATTTCCAAACCAATGATGCCACCTCCCAATACCAACAAACTACCTTTGATATCAGCTAATTCTAGAGCGCCTGTGGAACTAAATATCCGCTTGTCTTTTGGAATAAAGGGCAATGTAACGGATTCACTACCTACTGCCACAATGGCTTGTTCAAAATCAATCTTGACATCCCCTTCAGGACTTGTCACAACCACTTGATGTGGGCTAGAAAATTGAGCGCTGCCAACAACCACTTCTACTTTACGTTGTTTGGCCAAAGCATTTAATCCACCTGTTAATTTTTTAATGATTGAATTTTTAAATGCAACCATTTTACTCTGGTCTAGTTTTGGTTTGGCAAAGCTGACTCCGATATCTTCCATTTCATGCGCTTCATCCAGGACTTTGGCCAAATGAAGCAATGCTTTTGAAGGAATACAGCCTACGTTTAAACAAACGCCGCCCAAGGTGTTAAACCGTTCTACCAAAACCACTTGTTTTCCTAAATCAGCCGCACGAAAAGCTGCTGTATATCCACCAGGTCCACTACCAATCACCACTACGTCTGTTTTCATTTGTTTTGTCATATCAAACCTCTGTCAATAAATTGGAGCAGAAGAACCACAAGGTTACTGCCATCTTATAAAATGATGCGGCGAATATCGCCCAAGTTCTCTACAAGATAGCGGCTAAATCGAGCTGCTTCCGCTCCATCAATCACCCGATGATCATAAGAAAGCGACAAGGGTAACATAAGTCGAGGTTTGAATTCATCCTGAATATAGATAGGCTTTATCTGTGATCGAGATAAACCAAGAATCGCGACCTCAGGACTATTCACAATAGGAGTAAAAGCAGTCCCCCCAATTCCGCCTAGACTTGAAATCGTAAAGCATCCTCCACTCATATCTGCGGGCATTAACCCCTTTTCACGAGCTTTGAGACTCAATCTTGCCATCTCTTTTGCAATGTCTGCTACAGAAAGCTTATCAACACCTTTGATCACTGGAACCACCAGACCATTTGGAGTTTCAACTGCAATACCCACATTCACATATTTTTTATAAATCAACTGTTCACCTTTTGGATCGAGCGAACTATTAAATTGTGGATAGGCTTCCAAAGCACTACTTACAACTTTACAAACAAAAGCAAGAATAGTCAGCTTAAACCCTGACTCTTTACTGTGCTCTGCTTCCGATTTGCGAAACGCTTCAAGTTCTGTGATATCTGCTTCGTCAAATTGAGTCACATGAGGAATCGTCACCCAAGAACGGTGTACATTGATACCCGTTAATTTTTTGATTTTATTTAATGGCTTAGTTTCAATCTCACCAAATTTGGTAAAATCAATATGAGGGGGTTCAGGGAGTGCAAACCCAGTATTTGCAGACGGTTGACTGAGCTTATTTTTAACATAAAGAGCAACATCTTCTTTGCTGATTCGTGATTTTCGTCCTGTTCCTTTGACGAGACGAAGATCCACTCCTAACTCACGAGCCATCCGTCGAACACCAGGTCCGGCCGATACCGCGGTGGTATCCGAACCTTCAGACGGTTTTGTCACAGGAGCTGATTTTATGGGTTCTTTTTTAGAAGATGGTGGTGGTTCATTCTGAGGTTTATGTTCTGGTGTACTCTTTGTTTTAGAAGAGCCTTTAGACTTCATCACGAGAATCAATGTATCCTGAGATACTTTTTGACCTTTTTTAATCGCTATTGTTTCAACCACTCCTGCCAATGGCGAGGGAATATCCATGGTGGCTTTGTCACCTTCTAACGTGATGAGGGCCTGATCTTTTTGTACGTCATCCCCTGGTTTAACCATCACCTCAATCACATCGACATCTGTGGCACCACCAATATCTGGGATCCGAACTTCTTCATGCGTTTCAGTACTGTCAGATGGTGAAGATTCAGTTTCAGATTTTTGTTCGTTGACTTGAGATTTGTCATGACGTTCCGATGTTTCTTCAGGCTTAGTGGCTGATTTCGTGTCTGAAGCGTCTTCATTCACTAATAAAATCACATCCCCTTCAGACACCTTATCACCCAACTTGACCTGCAATGAGCGAACAGTACCTGCGATGGGTGACGGTATGTCCATACTGGCTTTATCTGATTCCAAAGTTAATAAGGGTGTATCCTTACTAATCACATCACCCACTTTTACCAAAATATCAATGACATCAACACCAGTTGCGCCACCAATGTCTGGCACTTTGACTTTTATCTCGTCTGTCATATATCCCTCAGTTATTCTTATGAATCAATGGGTCACTGGATCAAGTTTATTGCTATCAATGCCATAACGCTTTATAGCTTCAGTGACTGTCGATTTGGGTAATGCTCCACTATCTGCCAAGGCATTCAATGAGGCAATCACAATAAATTTAGCATCAACCTCAAAAAAATGTCGTAACCGCTCACGTGTATCACTGCGTCCATATCCATCTGTACCAAGACTGACAAAAGGAGCATCGATGAACGGCCTGATTTGATCAGCATACAGACGAATATAATCAGTCGCTGCAATCACAGGGCCCTTCTGTTTGGCAAGCAGTTGTTTCACATAACACTCTTTAGGCGTCTCTTCAGGATGCATTTGATTATGACGGCTTTGCGCCAAACCGTCACGACGCAATTCATTAAAGCTGGTGACACTCCAAATATCTGCGGTGATTGAAAAATCTTCTTTTAAGAGCTCTGCAGCCTTAATCACTTCGCGCAAAATGGCCCCACTACCTAGTAATTGCACATGATTTTTGGCCGGTTTTTTGCTTTCTTCTAAAAGATACATGCCTTTTATGATACCTTCTTCAACACCTTCTGGCATGTCTGGATGTTGGTAATTTTCATTCATCACGGTGATGTAATAAAATACATTGTCTTCCAGGGCATACATGCGATGCAACCCATGTTGTATAATCACAGCGAGTTCATATGCGTATGTTGGATCATAGGTCACACAGTTTGGAATCACTGAGGCCAACACATGGCTGTGTCCATCTTGATGTTGTAATCCTTCACCTGCAAGCGTGGTCCGTCCTGCAGTCCCGCCCAAAAGAAATCCACGAGCTTGCATGTCACCTGCGGCCCAAGCTAAATCGCCGATACGCTGAAATCCAAACATCGAGTAGTAGATATAAAACGGTATCATCGCTAATTTATTGGAGCTATAAGAAGTGGCGGCAGCCATCCATGAACAAAATGCGCCCGCTTCATTGATCCCTTCCTCAAGAATTTGACCATCGCGCGCCTCTCGATAATACATGACTTGCTCGTGATCGACCGGGGTATACAATTGACCGACAGGTGAATAAATTCCTATTTGACGAAACAATCCTTCCATTCCAAATGTACGGCATTCATCAGGCACAATCGGTACGATTCTTGGGCCCAACTCTTTGTCTTTTAATAAAGCAGATAAAATACGTACAAAAGCCATTGTTGTTGAAATCTCACGTTCACCAAGCTGATGGGTCACCATAGAAAAATAAGACAAATCGGGTATCGTTAGCGGTTCAAATTTAGTACATCTGGACGGTAAATAGCCTCCTAACGCTTCGCGTTGCTTTTTCAAAAATTGAATTTCTGGGCTATCATCTGCAGGGCGATAAAAAGGGATTTCTGCAATTTTTTCATCGCTTATTGGGATACTGAATCGATCTCTAAATGCACGTAATTGCTCAATGCTCATTTTCTTTTGCTGATGCGTGATATTCAAAGCTTCACCGGCTGCTCCCATCCCATACCCTTTGACGGTTTTCGCAAGAATAACGGTTGGACTTCCACAATGCGCTACCGCTTCTGCATAGGCCGCATAGACTTTCTGTGCATCGTGACCACCACGATTTAGGCGCCATATTTCTTCATCTGATAAATGTTCGACCATTTTTTTCAACTCAGGGTATTGGCCAAAAAAATGTTCTCGCACATAAGCACCATCATAGGCTTTATAAGCTTGATAATCACCGTCCACACACTCTTCCATACGTTTTTGCATCAAGCCGTCTTTATCACGTGCAAAAAGAGGATCCCAGCGTCCCCCCCAGATCACTTTAATGACATTCCATCCTGCACCACGAAATAGCCCTTCTAATTCTTGAATGATCTTACTATTCCCACGTACCGGCCCATCGAGTCGTTGTAGATTGCAATTCACAACAAAAATAAGATTATCAAGCTTCTCTCTGGCAGCAATAGATAGTGCGCCTACGGACTCTGGCTCATCCATTTCACCATCACCTAAAAATGCCCAAACTTTACGCCCCTCGGCTTTGATGAGATTACGGTTCTCTAAGTATTTCAAGAATCGTGCTTGATAAATTGCTTGCAGCGGGCCTAATCCCATCGACACTGTTGGAAACTGCCAAAATTCTTGCATGAGCCAGGGGTGTGGATAAGAGGCTAACCCGTCTACTTCCACTTCCTGTCTAAACTTATCCAACTGTAGCTCTGATAAACGCCCCTCAAGATAGGCACGAGCATAGATACCTGGAGATGAGTGTCCTTGAATATAAATCAGATCTCCTCCATGTTCTCCATTAGGCCCTTTAAAGAAATAATTAAATCCCGTTTCATAAAGGGTTGATGCAGACGCATAAGTGGCAATGTGTCCTCCCAATTCAGAGGCATATTTACCGGCGCGTACCACCATTGCTACGGCATTCCAACGAATGAGTGCATTGATTCGTTTCCCAATTCCCTCATCTGGTGGCATTTGTTTTTCTTCATATGACTTTAGCGTATTGCAGTAAGGCGTATGAAGCGCATTAGAAATTGAAATACCCTGTGCATTGGCAAAGTTAATCAATTGCTGAACAATAAAGCCAGCACGCTCACTGCCATCAGCCAATACAACTGATTGCAATGCATCTAACCATTCACGGGTTTCTATTGGATCTATGTCTTGATGAACTGTATCGGACATGAGTTATTCCTCTTAACTAGACTGTTAACAACAAACTTGGGCAACCTGTAGACGTTTTTGAATGATCCCCTCACAAGAGTCCCTACATATTTGATAATCAGCCAAACAGTCACACGTTGTTTTTCGACATTTTAAAGGATCACGATAAGCATTCAAATCTCGAGCTATCACGCCTCCTCGCACACAGATTTCATGTTTATATTTGTTATGATTTCGTATGGTTTGGTTGTTGGAAACTATAGCACAATTTTGACAGTTATCTTGGCAAACTTGACTACAAACACGATACATTCGTTCACATCTCTTTTTACAGGGAGCGAGATCTTTTGTATCTTGCCTGACACAAGCAACCAACACCAGTAGAGTTGCACTTAAAATAAAATAAAAAAAGAGACGAAGCATGATTTTTATACCTACATCCAAGCTACGAGCGTAAAACATGCAAACAGAACCAGTAGGGCTATCACAGCATGCTCAACAATATGTTCAGCATGTGGCATAGAAATGTCTTCTATAGGTTTATGACTGAGTGCTTTTAAACCACAAGTGGATAGAAACACTTGATTTTGTATGGGTTTTAACCAAACAGATTGGCGGAAGTAATGTAGCGCCGCCTGAAAATTTCCTACGATTAAATAAAGCAATGCAGTCATTCTTACTGGCAGCCAATCTAAAATATTAATCAAAGATATCGCTTGCTGACGAACAGCTTCTTGATTCACTGCCAGAGAAATCAGCCTATAAATCAATATACCTACTGGCCCTGCTACAATGTACCAAAATATGATGGCAAATATCTGACCATTTATTTGCGAGAGATAAGTTCCTATCTGTTCTTCTGTTAGCGTATTATCATTTGAAGCATGCGCTGGATAAAAAGGATTTCCAGGTCCAATACAACAATAAAAAACTATCAGATTCAGTACAAGCCCTACAAAACCAAACAAATGATCTTCAAACAAATAAAAAACAAGCGACGCACCGAATATCATAGGAAATAAGGCAAAAATAAGCATCAACCAGGGTGAAGATAAAAACGACACTCTAGACATATATTTTTCCATGAGATTGCCATAAATTGAAGACCAGTGAAAACGATGATGTGAGCTCACATGCACCAAATAGCGCTCAAAGAATAAACAAAGCACGATCACTAATAATTTCATGATATTCCTTATATTCCATTGAAAATCAATCTTTCCGCATTTTTTCAGATAAAGACATCGGTGTTGGGTATTTTAACACCACCAAATATGATGAGACGATAAAAGTTAAAATGGTCGTTGCTTGAATCAGATTGGAGGCCACGTCAGAAATAAGATGTGTTCCTAGAGCAATACTGGCAACCAATAATGAAAACTCACTGGCTTGCCCTAAGCGAAAGCCTACTTCTTTAGCAACCCCCATCTTTTCGCCTGCTTTCACAAACAAAAGACGAAAACAAAGAGGTTTAAAAAACAGCAACAAGCCTGACAAAATACAGGCTGGGATAACCACTTGTGAAGCGAAACCAAAATTAAAAGTCGCACCCACTGAAAAGAAAAACATCACCAGAAAAAAATCCCGCAATGGTTTTAAACTTTCTGCAATAAAAAGCGAAATTGGACTTGAAGCCAATGCTACTCCCGCAACAAAAGCACCAATATCTTCTGATAAGCCCATTTTCTCAGCCAGCACAGATAAACCTAAGCACCATCCAATAGACAGGAGAAAGACATATTCTTGGGTTCTATCAAACCGGGCTAATAATCGAACCAATATATAACGTTCTATGGCAAAGGAGAACAAAATAAGTGCGGGTAAGGCTAAGCCCACCAGAAGCAGATCATGGAATAATAATCCTTTCCCTTCCTGTGCTCCATTGATAAGGATTAATACAATGATGGCAATCAAATCTTGCATCAACAACACGCTTATCATTACCTCACCCGTATGTTGATGATGAAGAATGGTCGTTGGAAGTAATTTAAGACCAATGATGGTGCTAGAAAACATCATCGCAGCCCCAAGAACCCATGCTTCTGTGTGCGATAAACCAAACCAACATCCAATCAAATAGGAAACAACTGCAAAGAGGAGAGAGCTAAACAATGCGATCCAAGTCACCTCTTTTAACATGTGGACCAAATTTTGTGGTTGCAGATGAAGCCCTAGAAGAAACAACAAGAAGACAATACCGACATCCCCTACCTGTTGCACTGAACTTAGGTCAGTAATCAAATGTAGTCCCCAAGGACCCAGAGCTGCTCCTAATAAAATATAAGCAACCAATAAGGATTGTCTGGTATAAAGAACAATGGTTGAAAAAAACGCAGCACCAGCAAATATTAGAAAAACCGTATAGAAAACCGCCCCATTTTGCATCTGATAATACCCCACCCTCAATCATCACTGTTTCAGGTAGGATATTATAATACCTAACGGTCTTTTAGACTAATTGATTATTTATTTTTTACTGAAGAATACAGCTTATCTCCATTTGCCTCCATGGAAACACACAATTCATTGATATTATCTTGTATGGTTGCAATATCCACTGTGGTTTCATTGAGATAAGGAGCAAAGAAGGTATGCCAATATCCTTTTTCTGAAGTGGCAGACACAATCAACATTGGTAAGACTGTCAATGCTGCAAGTACCCCTAAAATGCCTCTTAGAATAGGATGTAGTCCTGCCCATAAACCATCGTGACCGATACACTCAATTTTGGCTGTGCACAGACTATCTATACAACTGTCTACAAACGGAGCAAACGTTTTAGGAGTAGGATCAGCAAAAAATGTCTTTCCAGCAAGTATTAAAGCATCATGAAGTTTGTTTATCGTTACAGCAAATGGTTCATCTAGTGGGAGCAATGATTTAAGCAACTGTACCTGAGCATGAAACGCTTGTTTATAAAATGTCATTCCTACGTTGAATTTTCGCTCCACAATATTTTGATAGGCTGCTGGGTTAATGCCCCTGCTATTGAGCGTGGCTGTGGTCATAGAGCCAATATGTTCCTCACACACATAGCCTGAACCTGTTCCAGTTTTCCAATATTCACCCACATCATACACACCGTAGATGACATCGCAATCTGAAGGATTATGTAATGCAACAGGATGGCCATCCTTACAAAGCGCATCCGCAATAAACATCACATCTTTAGTCGCTTTGACTACATTAGGGAGTTTGGCATGATGCAATGCCTCATCAAATTCAGCTGAAAATTTAGCAGGGTGATAAACAATATTCAACTTGGGAAACTCTTGAGCCACACTCATCAAACATTCAAAATATAAATGAGGATCTCCACAAAAAGCACCCATTCCTGCTGCAGGCATCACTATATATTCAGATCCTTCGTGCTCTGCTGCTGAAAATAAATTTCGATACATACCAACAATATGATTGTGTCGTTGTTCTGAGGTGAGCTCTCCTGCAACCCCATAACTAAAATTTAAAGCGGGTGCTGATAACAGTTGGATGGTAGGACCAAAGAAATCAATAGCGCCTGTCTTATACGTCGAATAGGCTAACCCATCGTCCCCAATATGCTGATCAATTAATAAAACGATGCGTTGGGAGTGGCATACGGCTGTTGCTAAATTTTGCCAGTGAATATTGGATTCTTTGCATATCGATTTGTCTTGTGCCGTCAATGTATTGGACTGTACAAGTTTAGAATAAACCCCTTGTGGAAAAATATCAGTGTTGACGAATACTGTCCCACTCCTCAATAAAGCATCGATCATCCCGCCATCAATCATAAATTCAGCTGCTGATCCAGGAACACTGATTTTTATCGAAGGATTATTCTCATGTAGAAAGGGTGCAGACGCTGTTGTCAGCATTGCGTTAGGATCAGCTTTAGCTCCTAATTGACTTAACATCAGTTGGGCTGGCTTTTTCTCAAATTTAAACTTTTGGCTGGGAAAGGATTTTACACCATCCCAAAACTGATAGTTTGAAAATGCACCTACTTTGCTTTCTATCTCTTTGATTTGATCCAATAATACCATAGAATTACACCCGAAAAGAGTAAAATAGGTCATTGTATCACGCTGATTGTATTGTTATCAAACTGATCTTGTTATGGTCACATAAGGAATGAATTGTGTATAAAATTAGTTTTTATGTCCCTGAAGAATATGCAGAGGTTGTTAAGTCCGCTTTATTTGCTGCAGGAGCAGGACAAGTCGGGAATTATTCTCATTGCGCCTGGCAAGTGATAGGAGAAGGACAATATATGCCATTAAAAGGCAGCAAGGCCTTTCTGGGAACAGTCAATCAACTGGAAACGGTTAGAGAATACAAAGTAGAAATGGACTGCAGTGAAGAACATATTCATCAAGCCATTGCCGCACTCAAAGAATCACACCCTTATGAAACGCCAGCTTATGACGTCATCCGTTGTGAATCCTTTTAACTCGCCTTTCTCTGTACATAACAAAATCTATTTTTGTATGGACTACAAGCTTTGCCAGGAATAGATTCCCACCTTCGCAGGAATGACAAGTTCAAATACTGACATGTACAGAGCTCAACTTTATGACTTTTTTGAAAACATCAAAAGTAAAACGACCTAGAGCGTGTTTACAATTCATCTCCGACGCCTACGTGCCAGATTAGCAATTACCAAAATTTATATTGGATAATATTCATCCATATGGACGAGTAATAACTTCAAGAAAGTGGCCATTCGGATCTAAAAAATAGCAACCACGCCCACCATCATTGTGATTTATTTGTTGTGGTTTTGTTCGCCCTGGGTCCGCCCAATAATTCAATTTCTTATTAAGAATCCGGTTAAAAATTTCATCAAACTCTGATTCACTTACTAAAAAAGCAAAATGTCGGGACTTGATTTC
This sequence comes from Legionellaceae bacterium, assembly GCA_027326225.1. Taxonomy (GTDB): domain Bacteria; phylum Pseudomonadota; class Gammaproteobacteria; order Legionellales; family Legionellaceae; genus DAHWEW01. The sequence continues at coordinate 463 of DAHWEW010000026.1, read as the reverse complement.
ATCTGAGGTCGTTCTAAAATCCAAACTTACAGCATTACTGGTTTTAACAACAACGAAAGGACCATAAGGTACAGGAGCAGGCAACCCCAAAATTTCAGCTAAAAATTTGGCTGAAAGTTCTGCGTCTTTAGACTGGATAATGGTATGATTCAGTTCGACACTCATCTTATAATCCTTATTTATCCCTGGTAAGTCATTCAGTGGTTTTTTTTAGCAGCGTCATGCGAAAAAATAAAAATACATCCCACAATGAAAATCAATAATATTGCAGACGCAGCAAACCGACTCAAATCCAAGCCACCTTTTGCAATCGGTTTATCGAGAAAATCTCCAAGAACGGCACCCAGAGGGCGGGTTAATATAAATGCCCACCAAAAAAGTATTGTTTTAGATAATTTAGTATAATAGTGGAACAGAACCAGCAAACAAAGCATACTGCCGAATAATACAGCACTTCCTGTGT
>DAHWEW010000269.1:0-3382 GCA_027326225.1 Legionellaceae bacterium | reverse complement strand
CCTGTTCCATTAAAAGAATGGCATTATTCCTGCCTCCAATTCCGTGTCCTGCATTTAATTTCTTAATTTCAAAACTCCGCGCACACGTATAACAGGTATTAAAACCATCTTTTGAACCTTTAGTTCTTATATACAGCGAAAAAGCATCCTGATATTTACGGCCAGGTCATTGCTCAATCACCAGCAGTCTGGTGGGGGCCACCAGAGTATCGTCGGAAAAAACAAAAAGCGCCTGATGAAGTGCGCGTTGAGCAAGATGAGACTTGGCGTGCCCCACTTGACGATGAAGCGAATCAGCAATACTTATTGACAATGATCCAAACGAAAAAAGATTCTTTAGCTGCTGAAGAAGATTTGCCAGAAGGAACTGTTCAGATGCAATTGCAAGCAGGAACTCTTGAAGATGGAACCCATAGGGAAGGAGATGCACCTTTGGATCAGGCAACAATGCGCCTTGCAAATGCCACGGGCTCCAAATATATCATCCATGATGGTGGTCACACACCTGATGCTTGGGCATCAGGATTGGCTATCATGCTCCCTGTATCCCACCCTAAACGAGCACCTTCGCCTGTAGACGCAATTCATCAAAATCCAGCAACTCAATATAAACAAGTAATCTCTGGACTCAAAGCAACGACGTCAGCAGCACAGTCTCTCACTAAACCCGGAACAATAATTCTGTTGTGCGGTACTTCAACTGCCGGGAAAACCTCTATATGCACTGCTGTCCAAAGAGAGGCAAGAAAAGATGGCCACGAGTGGGTTGTAGATGGAGGTGACATTGCGTCTGATAAAGCTTGGACCGAGCCCTGTGAAATTGCCGGTAAAAAATACCTTAGTGCCCAAGATCATTTGGTCAATGCAATGAAAAATCATGTCGATCCAACAATAGTAGATACTGCGGTAAAGACTTTTGGAGCAAGAACGCTTGCAGTCGCACTATTTTCTAGAAAAAATTTAGGACATCCCAAAGTTGATCAAGTAAATCTGAAACCAGAAGCAGATATAAAAAAACAAGCTTTAGGAATTTATAATGCACTATCACCAGAAAATCAAAATCTATATAAACCTGCTGATATTGAAAATTTACTTATCATTATTCGAGATTGTCCCGAGCCAGAGGCATTTTTAGAGCAATATCCCTACCCACCTCTTGCGGACTTAAATAAGCTTATGCTAGACCGAGCAATTGTTAGAGCAAAAAATGGGGAGTCTACTATTTTTGATATCATTGGCAATGAGGTTATAGATGGGCAACGTATTGTTGATCAATTTCACGATAGATTAGAAGAAGCTGGACTTCCTCCTGAAAACGGGACTATTGTAATGGTTCACTGTGCTGTTCCCACTTTAATCGACAGAATGAATAGTCGAAATCAAAAAGCCATTGCGGAAGGTCGAAAAGATGATGTAAGAGCAGGATTTTTTCCTTTTGAACAATATGGTCTTCTATATGAAAAAGCACCAGTTGAACCTGATCCAACAAAGCCCATTGTAGGAATCGTAACAAGACAAGATATTACTGAGGCTGCACGCCAATTTGGCAAAGAGGCTGATGCAATTGAACTTCTTACTCAATTAGGATTCACTGATGGTGAAGATAGCGTGGCTGTGACATCAAGAGGAAAAAATGATGCAATATTTCAATCAGGATCACAGTCTTCTCAACAAATTGCCGAGCTTCTTTGCGAAAAAGCATTTGGAAGTGCTCCCAGCCCAAATAACACGGCACTGAGGTTGGGGTAATCATTGGCAAATAAATATATGACTAATAAATTAACTATTATACTGAACAATTTAAAAAATGATATTAACCAATTGTATCTAACTCTTGCCGATTACTATTCTGGTGAACCATCATTGACTCATCGATTACACTGATACCTATTATCCTAGAAAAAGCAGTTAAAGCCTACTGTGCAAGCAACTGGCCCAGAAATGTCGCCGTGATTATTGAGTTGCAATATTCTCAATAACCATTATTGATATTGCTTTCTTGCTGCATTATACTTGATATGAGTTTTGAGAAAATAGGATAATAAGTTAATGCCAACTATTAGTGCATTTTATGGAATACTGATTCAAATGTTTTGGGGGGATCATGCACCACCGCATTTCCATGCTTTATATGCAGAATTTGAAGTGCTTATTGATATTCACACACTCGAAGTAGTTCGTGGCACAATGCCACGTCGAGCATTGGCTTTAGTATTAGAATGGGCTTCCCAACATCGATCAGAACTACTGGAGGATTGGAAACTATGCGAACAAAATCAATCGCCAAAGAAGATATCGCCCCTGGAATAATTTGTACAGCTCCTTGGCGATTAACAAAAGTTAAACCACTGCCAAATTATGAGCTTGAAGTTGAGTTCAATGACGGGACACATGGTTTTGTTGAAATGATTGCATTAATCATGAGTGATCGAGCAGGTGTTTTCGCAGCATTGAAAGATAAAAAATTATTTAACCAAGCCTATCTTGAATATGGAGTACTAACTTGGCCTGGTGAAATTGATTTGGCCCCGGATGCGATGCATGATGCCGTTAAAAAAAATGGTCGCTGGATTTTACAGTAGAGGATTGGATATGCTGGTCGGTTACGCGCGTGTTTCAACCTTGGATCAAAATTTGGATCTTCAACTTTCTGCTTTGGAAGAAGCTGGTTGCGAAAAACTCTATCAAGATCAAATATCTGGAACTAAAGCAAATCGTCCAGGACTAAATATGGCTCTCGAGGTATTAAGGAAAAATGACACCTTAGTTGTTTGGAAGCTTGATCGTTTAGGACGTACTGTAAAAGGACTGATTGACTTAGTAAATTTTTTACATCAAAAAGAAATTCATTTTAAAAGTATTACCGATAATGTTGATACCTCCACACCAGCAGGCCGCTTCTTTTTTCACGTTATGGCAAGTCTCGCACAAATGGAGCGCGAATTATTGGCCGAGAGAACTAAAGCTGGTTTAGCCGCCGCTAAAGCAAAGGGACGAGTGGGCGGTCGCAAACGAAAAATGACGCAAAGCAAAATAGAGTCTGCTAAACAATTACTTTCATCTGGAACATTACCTAAGGATGTCGCACAAAATCTTGGAATATCTGTCCCGACTTTGTATCGTTGGATTCCTGCTTCAAGTAATTAATTTATATTTCACAAAAAGGTTATTTAACGTGATGCTCGACTTTTTTTACTCAACGCCGATGTTCCGCGGACAAGCCGCGGGACGTCGGCTCATGAAAAAGTTGAGCATCGCGTTTATTTATAATGACAGTACATAAAAGTAGATTAATAGTGATTAGTTGTTGGTTTTTATTGGGTTTAAGTCAAGCATTTGCAAACAACAACGCATCCGTAGAATTTTTTGCCTCAAATAACAA
>DAHWEW010000268.1:0-3383 GCA_027326225.1 Legionellaceae bacterium | reverse complement strand
ATGTGATTTAAATTCAAGCAAACTATGATTTTGCCCTGGAGAGATCAAAATCGTCTAAGTACAATCGCGGCATTTGCACCACCGAAAGCGAAGTGATTGGATAAGGCGATATCAATACGCTTCTTTCGTGCCTGATTGGGTACATAATCTAGATCGCATAATGGATCTGGATCATGCAAATTGATGGTGGGTAACAGGATATCATTTTGTAGGCTTAAAGTTGTTGCAATGATCTCCATCACGCCGGCCGCACCAATGGCGTGCCCAGTCATAGCTTTTTGTGCAGTGATGGGGATTTGATAAGCATGTTTGCCAAAAACCATTTTGATCGTTTCGGTCTCGGTGATGTCATTGAGTTGAGTGCCTGTTCCATGCGCATTAATATATTGAATGTCGCTAACAGCAACACGGGCATCATCTAATGAGGCATTAATAGCCCTTGCCTGACCTTCTGAATGGGGGGCTGTGACGTGATGGGCATCACAACTGGCGCCAAAACCAATGATTTCTGCATAAATCGTAGCGCCTCGAGCTTGTGCATGTTCCAGTTCTTCAAGAATCAAAATCCCTGCACCATCAGCCATGACCATGCCGTCTCGATTCTTGTCAAAGGGGCGGCTTGCAGTTTTAGGATCCTCATTATGGGTCGACATCACACGTAACTTACACCAAGCAGCCATAATGGTTTCACACACCATGGCCTCTGTACCGCCACACAATGCGACATTTAACCTTCCTTGAGAGATTTGTTGATACGCTTGTCCTATTGCTTCTGCGGAAGATACACAAGCATTAGAAATGGTAGAATTAGGTCCCCCAATGCCGAAAGCAATGGCGATATGATTGGCAATAGAATTAGGCATGCCACGAATGACGCTCAAGGCGGGAATTTTTTTCCAGTTTTCAGTGTAAAAAGCTTGATAAGCGGATTCCATCTCTGGTGTTCCACCTAGACTGGTACCCATGTATGTTCCTGCAAGGGTTAATTCACTCGCTGTTAAGCCCGCGCGAAGGATGGCATGGTGAGCACAATATAAAGCAAATTGCGCTGCACGGGGATAGCGTTTTTTTCTATCAAATTCAGGCAGATGAGCTAATGATAACTCAGTGATTTCAGCAGCGATTTGAGTGGTATAGGGGGATGGATCATAGGACTCAATTCGTTTAATTCCACAGGTACCTTTTGTCGCTGCATTCCAAAAGGCCTCTAAGCCGCTACCGATTGCGGAGGTGATTTCCATTCCAGTAATGACAACCCTTCGTTTCATGCCCTATCCTCATATTCTATTATCGCGAGGGAGTATACCGAAATGTCGGCAATAATTGAACAAAAAGCGCGCTATATATTATTTCACTCACGATCTCTCTTGCATTGAACCAAAAATTCTACACTTTTGCCACAATAACTGTTTTGATGTTCACAAACTCCCGCATGCCTTCTAGGGATAATTCTCGTCCATATCCTGATTGTTTTATGCCACCGAAGGGTAAGCGCGGATCGGATGCAACATGGGTATTCACGGCACAGCCGCCTGCCATCAACACTTTTTTTGCAATGTGCTCCCCTTTTTTAAGATCACTTGTAAATACAGCGGCAGCCAGTCCAAATTCAGTTTGGTTTGCAAGGCGTAAAGCATGTGCTTCATCATCAGCGACGGTGACACAGATCACAGGGCCAAACAATTCTTCATGAAACGCAGGTGAATCTTCATCGACGTCAAACAATACTGTGGCTGGATAAAAAAAGCCTTTTCCACTCGGTATGGATCCCCCTAAAACACAGCGCGCACCTTTGCTGATTGATCGTAACACTTGTTCATGTAGATTGGCTCGTAAGTCTTCACGAGCCATGGGGCCTAGGTTGGTGTTGGGATCAGTAGGATTTCCCATGACATATTTTTTGGCTTTTGCTAGAACCAATGCTTCAAAAGCTTCTTTGACTTCTTTGACCACAATCATTCGCTTGGCTGCAATACAAACTTGACCGCAATTGCCAAGACGAGAAGAAACACATTCTGATGCAGCATTCTCAATATCTGCATCCTTTAATATCACATAAGGGTCACTGCCTCCTAATTCTAAAACCACTTTTTTCATGGCGCGCCCCGATTCCTCGCCAACTGCTATTCCTGCACGATTACTGCCGGTTAAAGTAACCCCACAAATCTTTGGATGTTGAATAATAAATGGAACAACATCCACATCAGCAACAAGACTTCTAAACAAACCTTTCGGAAAGCCTGCTTTGATAAAGAGTTGTTCAATAGCTAGCGATGTGCCTATGCAATTGGGCGCATGCTTGAGAAGACCTGCATTGCCCACCATCAAATTAGGCACTGCAAAACGCATGACCTGCCAAAATGGATAGTTCCAGGGCATAATAGCGAAAATAATTCCAAGCGGTTGAAAGGAACGATACGTTTTATAGAAACTCGTTTCGATGATTTCATCTTCTAAAAATGTTGCTCCCATTTTTGCGTAGTAATCACATAATAGAGCGCATTTCTCAATTTCCTGAGCAGCTTGTGTGATGGGTTTGCCCATTTCAGTTGTGATGATGGATGCATAATGATGCGTTTCATCACGCAGTATTTTAGCAACTTTTAGAAACCCCTCTTGACGTCTTCCCACATCAGTTTGAGACCAAGATACTTGCTGGCGGCTCATTTCTTCAATGATATGTTTGATATCATCTTGACTCATCAAAGGATATGTTCCACAGACTTCTTCTGTGGTTGGATTCAGAGTGGATATCTGTTTCATGAGAATATCTCCTATTCGACTTCCTGTTTGAGATGATAAAATAGCTTCATGTTCTCGCTATAATCAACAGGAACAATAAGCACAGTTGGTTTTTCAGTATTTTTTAAGGCCCAGTGCAAGGATGGGATAAAATCACGGTTTTGGCTGATGCGTTTAGAGTGGCATCCTATCGCGTCTGCAATTTTTGCCAAGTCATGGTGCTCTACTTCCGTATGGGAATGCTTGTCAAAGTGCATTTCTTGCTTCCATTTGATTAAGCCATATTGATAATCTTCCCAAACAATCACGACAAAAGGTATTTTTTGCGTGACCCCGGTAAATAAGGCTTGAATACTCATAATAAAGCCCCCATCACCACACACCGCAATCACATTTTTTTCAGGATAAAGACGTTTTGCTTCCATGGCACCTGGCATACTGCCACCCATCGAGCAAAATCCATTGCTGATAAAACAAGTTTTAGATTGTCTGGCACCATATTGTCTTGCAATCCACATCTTATGGGCCCCAACATCGCTGATTAAAATGTCATCATCTGCCAATGTGTCACGAATATCTTTCAAGATGCGTTTCGGTTTGATCGGAAATCCGTCATCATCTGCAAAGGAACGAATATCAAT
>DAHWEW010000267.1:0-3383 GCA_027326225.1 Legionellaceae bacterium | reverse complement strand
ACAGATAGCGTGCTCGATGATTAGGCCATAGTTTGGGATCAACATTAAATGCGATTGCATCGATAGGATCATCACCCTTCTCATGCTGCAAAGTTAATTTTAAATGATTTTGGCCCACAATCCTTTGATCTAATATTTCAAAAATATTATTAAACATGGGTTCAGGAAATTGTTGTCCCCAGGGACCTGCATCTCGCAATAATGAAGACACCTCCAAAGTGATTTCATTGGGATCCAACGGGCCATCCGTAAAAAGCTCACCTGCACACTGTGATAGATTGATGTGTTTATTCACCTCAGCAAGGAGTGCCTCTTTAAAAGGTAAAAAAGACTCATGAGGTATACTCAGTCCAGCAGCCATAGCATGTCCACCAAATTTACTGATTAACCCTGGATGGTCCTTATCAATAGCTGCCAATACATCACGAATATTCAAACCAGCAATGGAACGAGCAGAGCCTTTTAGCTCCGAAGGACTGACTGCAGCAAATGCAAATGCTGGTCGATGAAAACGTTCTTTTAAACGACCAGCTAAAATTCCTATCACGCCCTGATGCCATGACTCCTCAAACAGACAAAGGACCAAAGGGAGATGATTGACTGCTTGTGCATCACTCAAAGATAATTTATCAAGCAATACCATCGCTTGATCTTTCATTTCATTTTCGATTCGCCGACGCTCTATATTCAACTCATCTAAGTGGCGAGCTTTCTGTTGTGCCTCACTGAAATCGTCACATAATAAGCACTCAATGCCTAAGGACATGTCATCTAGCCTTCCTGCAGCATTTAACCGAGGAGCGACAACAAAACCAATATCGCTTTCACGTAATTGTTCACAACGCTTACCAGAAACTTCAATTAGGGCCTTAATCCCTTGTCGACATAAGCCCTGTCGGATCCTTTTTAATCCTTGACTGACTAAGATCCGATTATTTTGATCAAGCCCCACCACATCGGCCACTGTGCCCAAAGTCACTAAGTCAAGAAATTGCGCCATATTAGGTTCGGTCAACTGCTGTGTCTTAAACCATCCATTTTGTCTCAAGGACTGTCTGAGTGCTAACATCACATAAAAAATAACCCCAACGCCTGCAATGGATTTGCTCGGAAATGAGCATCCCGGTTGATTGGGATTTACAATAGCACAAGCATTTGGCAGTTTTTCCGCAGGCAAATGATGATCGGTAATCAAAACATCGATACCTAGTGCATTGGCCACCTCAACTCCCTCAATGCTTGCAATCCCATTATCTACCGTAATGATGAGCTCTGGCTCTCTTTTTTTGGCAACCTGAACAATGGCAGGGGTTAAGCCATAACCAAACTCAAAGCGATTTGGGACTAAAAAATCAACCTGATAAGCCCCCATGTACTTCAATGCTGATACTGCTAAAGCAGTAGATGTTGCTCCATCTGCATCAAAATCACCAATAATTAAAATTTTTTCTTGATTGAACAACGCTTTTTCTAAACGATTGGCTGCTTTTTCAATATCTTTCATTGAAGAGTAGGGAAGCAATGCTTGCAAACTCATGTCTAACTGCTCTGAAGATTCTATGCCTCGTGCCGCAAAAATGCGTTGTAAAATAGGGTATCGTATATCTAGTTTTGGCAATGTCTTTGGTAGCTCTCGCTGTTTAATGAGCATCACTTTTTTAAGCTCCTTCTTATCCATGTCTGCCATGCCCTTCTTTTAGGCAAGGTATACACTTTATTATTCCAATACCAACGAGTCACATATTTTTTCACTCGCTCTTCTAACTCTAAACGTTGTGTTTTTGTAAGGTCTTGTAACACTAAAACACTATGTTCTATATCAGAAAAGCGATTTAAATCATTGAGCGCTTGCCATGAATAGAGATGCGTGTTGGTAGATAACTGTTTGAGATATGGATACAGATCATCTTCAAAGTAAATCATGGGCTTTTGGTTAGGTGGTGCGCATGCCCCACTTCCCCATACCCAGATCCCATTGATAGGGTATACATTGGTGCGAGCGTTATTCAAGGGATGCGAGCTAAAAAACATTTGGCTTTCAGTGATAAAACGTATCCAAAACAGCGAATCATCCAGCTGTTTTAATTCAGACATCAATGATTGATGCTTAAGCAGGTGTGTGGGACGAGCTGAAATAGGTGGCATATCATCTCGATGTAGCAGCCAGGTATGTGCATCATGGTAGTATAAGTCCATGTTAACGAGCTTCAGATGTGCCTGAAATGCCTCAAACCAAAGTCTTGATTCTTCATCAGAGAGTGGTAATGAATGGCCACTGGCAATCATCATGGCATCATTATGCGTAGCCTGCCAATAAATCGGTGAAACAATCACCCATGTGCCAGGTAATTCATGATAGTGAGAGAGTAAACTCGCCACAGATAAACCGTCATTCACATCCTGCACACAATGCATCAAATGATAAAAAAAATGTCCTTCATCAGCGATAAGAACACCATTTTCTGGCAGAAGATCTATCTCACTATTGACGACAATATCCATCCTAGAGATAACCATCTCTCTTGAACAGAAGTTTTAAATTTCGCAAAGCTTGACGGGTCCGATGAATATTTTCAATTAATCCAAATCGCACAAAACTATCCCCTTGTTGACCGAATCCGATACCGGGAGAAACTGCGATAAAGGCTTCTTTGAGCAGATATTTACTAAACTCAACAGAGCCCATATGGCGATAAAATGAAGGAATAGGAGCCCATACAAACATGGTGGCTCTAGGTCTTTCTACGACCCAACCTAACTTATTGAGCCCATCACACAACACATTGCGACGGCTTTCATATAAATCACGGATCTGATGAACACAATCCACAGATCCTTCTAAAGCCGTAATTGCAGCCACTTGAATGGGGGTGAAGGTTCCATAATCAAGATACGATTTGATTCGAGTTAATGCTGCAACCAGCTCTTCATTTCCACAGGCAAACCCCACTCGCCATCCAGGCATATTGTAAGATTTAGATAACGAATACGTTTCTATAGCCACATCAAGTGCGCCAGGGACTTGAAGAATAGAGGGGGCTTTGTAACCATCAAAAACGATATCAGCATAAGCCAAATCATGAATCACCCAAAGATGATGTCTGACTGCTAAAGCAATGACTTTTTCAAAAAAATCATACTCAACACAATGGGTGCTTGGATTTGCTGGAAAATTCAATACCAATACTTTTGGTTTTGGCCAAACTTGGCCCATGGCTTCTTCAATAGCCGCTAGGAATTGCGTTTCATCTATCAAGGGGATTTGCTTCACATTAGCACCTGCAATGACAAATCCATAGGTATGAATAGGATAGGCAGGATCGGGTACTAAAATGGTATCGCCAGGTTCTGAAATGGCTAAAGCAAGATGGGCTAAGCCTTCT
>DAHWEW010000266.1:0-3388 GCA_027326225.1 Legionellaceae bacterium | reverse complement strand
ATATTTCTCTAGGCTATTTCAAGCAAACTGCGGTTGCCGGCGAAGTGGGTTCTTCCACCATGCCACATAAAATTAATCCCATTGATTTTGAAAATGCCGAAGGCAATTTAGGACTTGCCAACACGCTTTTCAGTCATTTTGCTAATAAATTAACGCAATCTCGTTTACAAAGGGATCTGTCTGACTCTACTGTTTTACGTAATTTAGGCGTTGCTTTTGCCTATTCCCTGATTGCTTATCAATCGATGGTACGAGGCAATGAGAAATTGCAAATCAATACATTGGTGCTAAAACAGGATTTAGATGACAATTGGGAAGTGTTAGCAGAAGCGATTCAAACGGTTATGCGACGGTATAACATACCAAATGCATATGAACAAATGAGAGATTTAACCAGAGGCTTGCGTGTTGATGTCGATAAGTTGCACCAGTTTATTAAATTATTAGACATCCCTGATGAAGCCAAAAAACAATTACTCTTATTGACTCCTGACAAATACACAGGCCTTGCCACACAATTGGTGAAAGCGTTTTCATGAGCACCTCGCTATCACAACAGGGTCAAACCAAAGAATTTGATGTTCTGGTGATAGGCACAGGACTTGCAGGACTTCATTATGCCATGCAGTTGTTGAGTTTACAGCCCAATCTCAACATCGCACTCTTTTCTAAAACAGACGCACTTGAATGTAATACTCGTTATGCTCAAGGTGGCATAGCTGCCGTTTTTACCAAAGAAGACTCTATAGAGTCTCATATTCAAGATACTTTGGTTGCCGGAGATGGGCTTTGTTATTTGCCAACCGTAGATAGCATCATTAAAAAAGGACCTGATGCTATCAAACAACTTCAAAGTTATCCGATTCATTTTGATAAAAACACAGATAAGCATTTTAGGTTAGCTCAAGAAGGAGGACACTCACACCGCAGAATTTTTAATTGTGGCGATCAAACAGGATTAACCACGATAGAAACACTGCTTGAATTAGCCAGACAACAGCCTCAAATTCATTTTTTTGAGCATCATATTGCAGTGAATTTGATCACACATTACCACCCTCACCGGACCAATAATCAGGGTGAAGTGTTTGGGGCCTATATCCTTGATTGTCAAAATAATCAAATTCATACTTTTTTATCCCGGTGTGTCATTTTAGCAACGGGCGGTTCTGGAAAAACGTATCGTTATACGACAAATCCTATGGTTGCCACAGGCGATGGCTTAGCAATGGCCTATCGAGCAGGAGCACGTGTGGGTAATATGGAGTTTTTTCAATTTCATCCCACCTTACTGCACCATCATTCGATCAACAATTTTCTCATTTCAGAAGCGGTACGTGGCGAAGGTGCTGTACTCAGAAATGCCGATACTGGGGCGAAATTTATGCAACATTATGCCCCTGAACAATTAGAACTTGCGACTCGAGATATTGTGTCTCGTGCTATTTTCAATGAAATTGAAAATAGCCATAGTGGATTTGTTTACCTAGATATCACTCATCAGTCAAAATCGTTTTTAAAAAAGCGATTTCCCAAAATTTATCAAACGTTGTTATCCATTGGCATTGAAATGAGTCAAGATTTAATACCTGTTGTTCCTGCAGCTCATTATCAATGTGGCGGTGTGCTGACGGACATTGATGGCCGGACGGATCTGAAGCGCTTATATGCCATTGGAGAAGTTGCATTTACAGGATTACATGGAGCCAACCGTTTAGCCAGCAACTCTCTGTTGGAAGCTGTCGTGGTTGCATCCAATGCTGCTCACTCAAGCCTTAAAGACCTAAACTCTCACTGGAAGCCTTTAGATAACATTCCTAATTGGAGCTCTCCAGGAGAGGTAAACAATCGGCGCGCGAGTCAAATCAATGCCCATTGGCGAAGTTTGCGTGGTGAAATGACTTCCTATGCGGGCATCGTTCGTACGGAAGCAGGACTACAGGATCTGCTACAATTAATCATAAAGAGAAACAAAATTATTGAAGAATATTACTGGAAACATTGTATCACACGTGATTTTATTGAATTACGGAATATCATTCTTAATGCAGAATTGATTGTACGAGCAGCCCTTTCCAGAAGAGAATCCAGAGGTGGTCATTTTCGTGAAGATTTTCCTCATAAAAATAGAGAAGCACAAGAAAGCATCTCTCGGCTGAACTCACCTCAAAACCCATTTATTTAACGTTAAGGTGTTTCCTTTGTTTAAAACAGACACACAATATCAACCGAAAAAGACTCAAATGCACATCACCAATGACATGAGCATTTGTCAAAGCGACTATCCCCTGGATTGGTATCAAGAGGAGTTTATCCCTTACGCCGAAGAATACCTCGCCCTACCTGATAGAAAATTAACCACCATTCTCAAGTGGATGACCCCCTATATCAAAAAGGCACAAGATCATTTTGGTGATCAATTATTATTACTCGCCCATTATTATATGGGCGGAGATATTGTTCGTTTGATAGAACAATTTGGGGGACAGATTGGTGACTCTTATCAATTGGCCCTTATGGCCGCTCATCATCCTGAAAAATCAGTGATTATTGAATCCGCTGTTCATTTTATGGCCGAATCAATCAGCATTTTGGCCAATCCTCATCAACACGTCTATATCACCAACCCAAAATCTGGCTGTACCATGGAAATGTTGGCTAAAGATTTCATGGTCGAGCCCGCTTTTATCGATCTCAATGAGCGCTATGGCGCTGAAAACATTTTACCAGTCTGTTACATGAATACTTCTGGCCGATTAAAAGCCATGACTGGCGCGCAAGGAGGTGCTGTCTGTACCAGTTCTAATGTTAAGAAGATTTTTCAATGGGCACAACATCAAAAAAAGAAAATTCTATTTATCCCAGATCAACACATGGGTGAGAATGTAGCCTATTGGCTGGGGATTAAAAACATTGCTTATTGGCCATCAGGTTCACAAGGGGCACAATATTCTCTAAAAGCCCAGGATAATACAACTATACAAACATTTGATGATGCTGAACTCATTCTATTTGCAAGCCATTGTGCTGTTCATACCTATTATCAACCTTATATGTGCGACTTCTGGCAAAGTAAAGGATATACAACGATTGTTCATCCCGAATGTAAAAATGAAGTGGTCCGAGTGGCAGAACACTCTGGATCAACTGCATTTATTTGGGATTACGTGATACATGATAGAGCAGGCACCAAACGATATGCCATTGGCACAGAAAATCATATGGTTGAAAATTTAAAACAACAGGCCAAAACCCTTCATATTGACGTGGTGAATCTCGCTGAAGCACCCAAGATCGATGAAGGAAAAGGAGTTGGCTGCGGTTGTGCCACCATGTCTCGCAATGACCCACCTCACTTGGTGGCCCTCCTTGATCTTTTACGCCAAGG
>DAHWEW010000265.1:0-3395 GCA_027326225.1 Legionellaceae bacterium | reverse complement strand
CATCACATACTTGCTGTAGTGAATTTTTTTTTGGAATCACATTAAGACCTGCGCGATAATAATTGCGAAATAAGATCCGCTCGATGGTTTTATTTTGAAGCGTCCGACGAATAAAATGAAACTGACCACGAAATGCTTTGAAACTAGCAATGCCGGCAATAGGCGCAAACTCCCAACTGCCAAAATGGCCAGTCAAAATCAACACCCCTTTTTTTTCATCCACAAGTTTTAGTAATCGCTCATAACCACGCACTTCCACAGATCGTTGCAACTGCTCATCCGTCATGAAACGCAAATAAATCATTTCTTTCAGAGAGGTCACCAAATGAGAATAAAATGCTTTCGCTAAATGTATTTTTTGCTCATCATTCAAGGTATGACCAAATACCTGTTCAATATTGGACAACACAATTCGACGGCGATAAGGAAGCCCGTGATAAATGATTTTTCCCATGAAAGAGACTTTCAATTGGTTGATCTGTTCAATCACTTCAGTTTTCACAAGATTTAATCACCAATCCAGCATTCATGCTTGCATAACCACGACTGATGAGAAGCGCATAAGCTTGATTTTTAGAGAGCCCTCGCTTTTCTCGAGACACATCAAGAGTTTGACAATCCAAAGCGACATGATCAAGATTTGCAATACCAGGAATACATTTTTCTTCTAAAGCATAGGTTGTCAACACGGCATCTATGAGCCCAGAGGCACAAATGGTATGTCCCATTGCCCATTTAAAAGCACTCACCGGTACCCTTCTATCCCCAAAAATAGTTTGGATAGCATGCGCCTCGCTGATATCCGATTTTTGATTACCATTGCCATGAGCCACAATAAAATCGATATCGCGAACATCTAATTGCTGATCGTTAAGAATATCTGTTAGAAGATCTGCTAATTCTGTACCCATCTCATTGAGTGAAAATAATCCTGACATTTCTGACGAAGATTTGCCACCTATGATCTCGGCATAACAATGAGCACTACGTGCTTTGACACTCGCTTCACTTTCTAAGATCAATGCCGCAGCGCCCTCAGCAAGGATTGTACCATCATGATCTGTTGCAAATGGCTTCAAATGACGTGGACTAATCACACCCAGTTTTTCATAATAAAAGAGCGCTTGTGGTTCAATGGCTGAATCGTAAGCAACGACCACAGCACGCTCTGCCTGCCCATTCTTAATGGCATGATAAGCTTCGAGGAGTGCTTGGGTACCGCCCACTGCATGATTACTGATATTTTGATTAGCTCCTTTAAAACCATAGCTTATTCCGGTGTATGCCAACACATTATTAGGCAGAATTTTAAGTAACCACATAGGATGTACTTCACTAAATAATTGCTCAGCAAATAATGGCATCTCACCTTTTGTTTTGGCCAGTAGCGGTAAAAAATCATATTGTTGAACATACTTATTTCCGGGCGATCCAACATAGACCGCTGTCTTTTCATTAAACTCATCACGCTCATTTAGGCTATCTCGGAAAGAGATTAATTGACTCTGCTCTACAGCCTGCATGGCGACATTTATCCCCATGACATCTTGACGAGAAATCACTTTCAATAATTTTCTATCAGGTAACATTTTGGCAGGTTGAAACTGTTTTAATTCGCCTCCCAATCGATGCGTCCATGAAGACAAATCATAAAGGCTTATTTCTCCAATACCACTATTCCCTGCAAGTACCGCATCCCATGTTTCGTCAGCAGTATGGCCACAGGAAGTTAGTGCACTACGACCGGTAATAAAAACGCGTTGACCAAGCGTCATTGGCACACTCCTCCAAACTCTGGGTGCTTAAAGAGCAAACAACTATTCGAACCCCCGAAACCAAATGAATTGGACAATACCACGCCTAGTGACTTTTCCCTAGGACCCTCTATCACATAATCTAAATCACAACTGGGGTCATGAGTGGTTAAATTTGCCGTCATTGGAATTTGACCACGTTCAATCGAAAGCACAGAGAGAACCGCTTCTAAGGCTCCCGCAGCTGCAATCAAGTGCCCCGTCTGGCTTTTGGTAGAACTGACTGGGATAGTCTTTGCTCTTGATTGAAACACTGCTTTGATGGCATTTGTTTCACTCAAGTCATTCATCTGGGTTGAAGTCCCATGCGCATTGATATAATCAACATCAGAAGAAAGCACAGACGCATCTCGCAATGCTTGTTCGATGGCTTGGATAGCACCATCTCCATTAGGATGAGAATCGGTGATGCGATAAGAACTCAAGGTATTGCCTTCGCCCGCCAACTCAGCATAGATTCGTGCGCCACGCGTTTTGGCTTTTGTCCACTCTTCTAAGATTAAAAACGCAGCCCCTTCACCAAGGACAAAACCGTTCCGTGAAGCATCAAAAGGACGACTGGCCGTCTTTGGGGTTTCATTGTAGGTTGAGAGCGCCCCTAATAAACAAAAACTAGACAAGCCAAGAGGATTCACCATCGAATCAAATCCACCTGCCAACATAAAATCAGCATCTCCACGTCGAATGACTTGCATGGCCAGACCAAGCGCTTGTCCACCAGATGCACAAGCCGTGTGCACAGAGCTGGCATAGCCTTGGATACCAAATTGTTGAATCAGTAAAGATAGTCCAGAATTAGACGTCGTTTTACCAAAATCAGTGAGTTTAAAAAAATGACGGGCATTTTTTTGTAAGGCGTCCCAATCAACCACACCATCAGGTGCACAGACTTGCTGAAAGCGTTGTAAATAATCAAATTCTGCCGTCATCATCCCACTACCAGCAACCACTCCCCAACGGCTGGCAGATTGTCTGGTGGGAGAAATACCTGCATCCTGAAATGCTTGGCTGGCAGCCTCTAGTGCGTAACTGGTAAAAGGCATGACATAACGCGTATGTTTATTGGTGATATGTTTCTTAGGATCAAATTGCTTGACCTCAGCAGCAATGGTTGTAGGGAAAGCACTGGCATCAAAATGCGAAATCGTGGCAACCCCTGATTGCCCCTCCATGAGATGCTGCCAGGTTGATTCTATATCATGACCCAAAGGGCATACGACCCCCATGCCTGTAATCGCGACTCGACGTTTTTTCATATACTTTAACCTTTGGTGATCATCATCACTTCTAATACACACACTCGTTTGCCATCTACTTCCGCACGATAGCTCAAAACCAATGATGCTTCATCCTGTTGTTTACACGTCACCGAACAAACAACCACATCACCAGGAAAAACAAACTCATTCATTTTCATTTTACGTACTTCCCCCAAATGATACGCTTTTATAAACCCTGCTCTTCTCACAAATTCATGGGCTAGATTCAGCATACATTCCAGCAGCACTGTCATGGGCAACACTGGCTTTTTCGGGAAATGATCGGGAAAATAAGGCGCTGCTCGCGTTATTCTTTTTTCAG
>DAHWEW010000264.1:0-3396 GCA_027326225.1 Legionellaceae bacterium | reverse complement strand
TACGCGCCATTATCTCAAAACACTGACCACCACTGGGCCTCATGTGATTTTAGGGCCCAAAGAAGATGCGGGCATTGTCGCGGTTGCTACCTCCCACGAAGGCATTCGCTATGGGATTGTCATGAGTCATGAGTCGCATAATCATCCTTCTCAGATTGTGCCTTATGAAGGGGCTGCAACGGGCGTCGGTGGCAATGTTCGAGATGTTTCTTGCATGGGGGCTGAAGTCATTGCCATTGCTGATGGGTTGCGTTTCGGAGATATCTCTCGTCCTAAAACACGATGGATTCATGAACAAGTCATCGAGGGGATAGGCGGCTATGGGAATCCGATTGGTGTGCCTAATATTGCGGGCGATCTCTATTATCATCCTAGTTACAATGATAATTGTTTGGTGACGGTGGTGACTCTTGGTGTGGTCAGAGAAGATCATGTGATCCACTCCTATGCGCCAGAAGACGCAACCGATCATGTGTATATTCTCGTTGGTAAAGCCACTGATAACAGTGGATTTGGGGGGGCGAGTTTTGCTTCAGAAAATTTAGCTGAAGTTCAAAACAAAGGGGCAGTACAAGAGCCTGATGCCTTTTTGAAAAGACATTTGCTGAAAGCGAATCTTGCTTTGTTTGAAAAATTTCAAACACTTAAACTGATTCAAAAAGTAGCTTTTAAGGATTTAGGAGCAGGTGGCATTGCTTGCGCGTCAGTTGAATTGGCTGATGCAGGTGGTTTTGGCGCCGATATCTTTTTAGAAAAAATTCCAGTCTCAATCAAAGAGTTACCGCCACATGTTGTGCTTTGCTCAGAAACCCAGGAGCGATTTTTGTGGCTTGTGCCACCTGATTTGGTGGACATGGTGCTCAATCATTACAATCATGAGTTTGCATTGCCCAAAATTGCACTGAATGCCAAAGCAACCGTTATTGGTCAATTACGTCTGGATGGCTCGTATGTGGTCCATATGGAAGGCGAGCAAATTGTACATGCAAAGGCTCACGATATCACTCGAGGCATTGTCTATCAAAGACCCGTTAAATCTTATCAAACTGAAGAAAAAGAGCCTTCCTTGCCAGAGACAAATGATCAAGAAACGTTATTAGCGCTCTTAGCCCATGAAAATATAGCCTCTCGTGCTGCAGTGATTGAAACCTATGATAAGCAAGTACAAGGGCGAACCTTGATTGAAGCAGGGGAAGCGAATGCTGGGGTATTGATGCCTTTTAATGAAGAGAAGTATCCTGAGGAAATTCGTAACACAGGGATTGCATTATCTCTTGATCAAAACCCACGCTATAATCAAATTAGCCCTTATTGGGGGGCGGTCAATGCTGTGGTTGAATCTGCGCGCAATGTTGCAGCCACTGGTGCTTCTCCAGTGGCCATCACGGATTGCCTTTGTTTTGGCAATCCTGAAAAACCTGAGCAAATGTGGGCGTTTGCTGAATCTATTCGTGGCATGGTCGATGCTTGTGTGGCCATAGGATTGAAAGAGTTTCCTAATACGCCTCTTCCTGTGATTTCTGGGAATGTTTCACTCTACAATGAATCCACTATGGGCGCGATTGTGCCAAGTCCTATGATCAGTTGCTTAGGATCAATGCCTGATGCAACGCGTGCCATTACTTCACATTTCAAAAAAGTGGGGTCTCATGTGGTGATGGTGGGCAGACGATTAGATGAATGTGGGGGGAGTGTCTATTATCAATTGCATCATGCTTTAGGGGCACAACTGCCTAAACCCAATCTTAAAACGATAGGCCAAGAAATTCAGGCAATGACGAGAATGATTCAAGCAGGATTAGTGCTTGCGGCGCATGATATTTCTGATGGCGGAATTGCTGTTTCTCTTGCTGAAATGAGTTTTAAAAATGGCATAGGGGTTCAAGTGGTCATTGCTAGTGATTTATCTGATGCTAAGACACTTTTTTCTGAAACTGGCGGTTTTGTTTTAGAAATCGCTTCAGAGAAATTGGATGAAGTGCAACAGAGATTGTTGCAAATGGATGTGCCTTACTGGCTGATTGGCAATACCATCAAAGAGCCGATGCTTCATTTACAAAATAAGATAGAGATATCTCTACAAGAAGCAAAACATGCTTGGGAAAATGGCTTAAGGGAGAAACTCATATGAGCGTTGTCGATTATAAATCAGCGGGTGTTGATATTTTGGCAGGGAATGAAGCTGTTTCTCGGATTAAAAATGCAGTAGAAAAAACATTTTCTAACCATGTTCTGACTGAAATTGGCTCTTTTGGAGCCATGTACGATTTAAAGTCGTTACTGACGGCATATGACCATCCGGTTTTGGTGCAAAGTATTGATGGTGTGGGTACTAAAACCATGATTGCCAAAATGATGAATCAATACGATACCTTAGGTATAGATGTGGTGAGTGCAACCACCAATGACATCGTTGTCTTGGGGGCAAAACCACTGACGCTTCTTGATTATGTCGCCACGGATAAATTAGATCCTCTAGTGGTTGAAAAAATAGTACAAGGGATGGCCCATGCATGCTCTGAAAATGGGATTTCACTCGTAGGCGGTGAGACGGCTGAAATGCCAGGCACTTATGCTTCGGGCGAGTATGATTTGGTGGGGGTGGTTACTGGTGTTGTTGATAAACACAAGGCCATTTTGGGCAAAGACATCAAGCCTGGTGATGTGGTGATCGGTCTTTATTCTTCTGGGTTACATACAAACGGATATTCACTGGCACGAAAATTATTTTTTGATGTTGCAAAATGGGATGTGGCGCATTGGCATCCAGAGCTTCATGCCCTCGTGGGAGACGTATTGTTAAAGCCTCACTTGAACTATACTCGCCCGATTTTGCATCTCTTACAACAAGACCTTCCTATCAAAGGCATGGCGCATATCACAGGTGGGGGGTTCATTGACAATATTCCTCGTATTTTACCCAAAGGGTGTGGGGTAGAAGTGGATTTGAACGCTTGGGAGATTCCACCTGTGTTTCATATCATGCAGCAATTAGGTCGATTGTCTCTTCAGGACATGTTTCATACCTTTAATATGGGGATTGGATTGGTCATCATCATCTCCGAACTTGCCTTAGACTCGTTGTATGAAGGACTCAAAACTTATCCTGAATTTGGTTTTAAGCCTATTGGACGCGTGATATCTTCAGAACAATCTTCGGTGAGGTTTTTATAATATGAACATCGCAGTGGTGCAGTTTCCAGGATCAAATTGTGAGCGTGAAACAGCATTAGCTATTCGTCGAACAGGGATGACACCTGTCGAATTTTTGTGGAATGAGGCACCAGAAAAACTTAAAAATTGTGACGGATATGTCATTGTTGGTGGTTTTTCTTATGAGGATCGCGCGCGTGCAGGGGTGATTGCGGCTTTAGATCCCATCATCCACGAGATAAA
>DAHWEW010000263.1:0-3397 GCA_027326225.1 Legionellaceae bacterium | reverse complement strand
AAGGTGGCGGCGCATAGCTTGCAGGCGTGTGAATGAATGATAAATGGTTTGTGGTAAGTTTTTTTGAAAGGCTTCTATATTTTTATGTTGCAACAAAGCAAATTCGCTGTTTGCTGTTTTATGAAGCGTGGTTGGTTCTTTTAACTGAAATGTTCTATCTTGTTGCAAAAAATCACAGACCAAGGCTAAAGTTTTGAGTTGACAAGCAACATAGGGAGGTGTTTTTCGAATGGGTTTATTTTGTTGAAACGCACTCTTTTTAGGATCAGGTAATATATGAGGGGCTTCATTGCAAATCCACTGGATATATTTTAATTCATCAGGATGTCCAGTCAAACCTCCTAATCGCGTATGGCAATCCTCAAGTGTCTTCCATGCTTTTTCTGGTTGATTAGTTGTCAGATAGATATAGACTAAGTAAAGCGCATCAGCAGCCGTATCCGCAATAGGCTCCCCATCTTTTAATTGGAAACTCACAAAGGATTCACTTTTTTCATAATTCCATTGAGGTTTAAACTCTGGTGAAAAACTCGACCAATGTTGTTGTAGAGCAGCTTCAGCAATAACGCCCTGAGTATCGTGAACGACAGGATAAAACTCTGATGTTTCTGCGCCTTGTTCCGTTGCATAAAATCGTGCCACTGGCACGATATAGCGTTGATAGGTCCCTTGCGATAACACAAGACCTGCAACATGAGGATGAATGGGAGAGGGACACATTTCGACACATTCACCCGTTTCTTCTAGCCTGATGGGTGAGTTCAGTCGTTTATCGATTTTAAAGGTCATGCCAAAACGTGGGAGTTCAATTTTGTAATCGTTTAAGCCCACGTGGGGCAATAGAAAGCTATTCGCTTCGAAAAAATTTAACTGACGCCGCCAATCTATGGGTAAGGTAAAATTAGTCAAGACATAACCACTTTCCTTCTTACCATTCTCTGTCAGTTCTGTGATTTTAGCTCCATAGAATGTATCTACATTGACTTTATAAAGAGGAGAGCTCTCACGAACCAATAATCCGAGTAGCCCGTCATCAACGTTTCTCCAATAGTTCATTTTGCCATCAGTTAAGTATTTTGGCAGACTGGATTGAATGACTTTGCTACTTGCCTTCGCTCGTTTTGCCTGATGGTCGCTAGAAAGGGCTTGTAATTCATAGCGTTCTTTTTTTCCTGCTATCTCCCATTCTTTTTGGACAACAAGCTGGCCGTTGTTATAAAAAAGATGGAAATTACCATCTGGTCTTGCAATATACAGATAGGTTCCATCTGCTGACATGCGACATTCACGTTCAGCCTCTAAGCCCAATTCTTTGATCAATGGATGGTTTTGGATAGCCACAGGAATGCCACAACACACCATGCGATTTTCAAAGCATTTCCCCTGAATGACATCGAACTCAACACGTGCTCCATTTTTCGTATAAAAGTAATATACTGGAGCATTTCCTTCCAAACGAAATTGAGGACTGTTGAATGCAGGGGACTGAAGGAGTGCTTGACTTGCTATCTGTTTGATGGCTGCTTCAGAGCGTTGGCTAACTAGCATTGTTTGAAATTTTGCTATCGTCACTTCTATCTCATAGCGATCATTGGTGTCTTCAAGAATCGCTGGATTGGCATGACCTTGGAGATAGAAATAAGTGCTATAGGCAAGAGCAAAAAGATCATCCGATAGTTCGCCACACTCCATCCGCGTTACGATGATTTGAAAAAGATATTGCTGTAAGACGTAAGTCACATCAGGATCATTGGCAAGTTGCAGCTGTTTTAATAGATCATCTTGAAGGGTTTTTAACCTATCACGACCTGTTGGCTGCATATTCAAAGCATGATATCGGCTAACTAGAACATTCTCACGCAAAAAGAAAAGAGAGGCGCGAGTATATTGTCCATTTTTGCTAAAAAAACGAAGGCCTGAATTAAGAAAACGATCAAATTGTGGAAAGAATGCTTGATCTGACAAAGCATTATCTAATAATCCTGGTTGAAAAAGATTGGCTTCTACATAGCGCTGAATGGCTTCATCGGATAATTTCGAAATGTGGAGCGTAAAATAATCAAGGGTTAAAGGGATTTGAAACGCTGGTACACTTCTGAGATATTCATAATCACGGGCAATGATGTCTGCGTGAGTCACTGATTTGAGGAGTGCTTTACTGTCTTTTGACGGTAAGGGTTCCAGTTGAATCTGATTGGCTGTTCGTGGTGTGATTTGTTTTTTAACCACAGGGGTTAGTGTATGATCAACCATCAAAGCATCACGTGCTGGGGAATCTGTTATTCCGTATTTATAGTCAGCAAGCTTGAGAGATAGATCTTGCCATTGAGCAAAAGAAGGATAAAAAGGTGTGCATACTCGAAACTCTTTTTTGCCAGGATCATTACTTTTGACCATTTCAAAATCAAGACGTACATTGGTGCTCCAAGTATCTTTCCGCATAGGGTTGATGGATTTTTGCAACCAACATTCATACTCAAGGTAGGATTTCATTCTTTGATAAAGAGGGCCAAATTGGGGGGGCATCCGTTCGCCTTTTAAATATAGCGATATCATATAGACAGATTGCAATCCTTTTTTTCTGATTTCTTGATGAAGTTCTTCCGTGCTTGTACCAAATCTGTTTTCATAAATAGCTTGTAACTCATCGTTTAATTTAGGTTCTAAAGACATCAACGATCTCAGATAAACATAGTGATCTTTATGGTATGGGTAATTGCGATAATCACTAAAGCGCGTGCGAAGTTCTGCAAATCTTTTATCAAAAAAGGGGTTATCCGTTGCCCAAAAAGGATCTCTCGAGAGGTTGCCGAGGATGGCTACCATCATGGCTTGGGTAAAGGGCATAAAGGATGGTTCACGTTGTGCTTCAGAAATGCAAAGCTCTGTATCCATTTTCAAGGTCAGTAAACTGAGTGTCAGCAGATTCAAGGCTGGTGTTTGTGCGCTCTTAAACCATTTGTCTCGTAATTCTTGTAAAATATTCTGTAGTTCATTGATTTGTTGTGAAAAAGATTTGAAATCATCCAATCTGGTGAGTTCTTGATAGAAACTTGGGAGGGTTGTTGTTGTGCTTGATTGTTTCAGAGGTAATGACATAATCAGTTTTTGTAAAGCAAGCAATTGATGCGCCGGTTTTGACATTTGCTTTATCTCTCTTACCGCATCTTGTAAGCGTTTCAGTAAATTTGTGCCATTTTGTGTCATGTCGGAAGGAGGCTTAATGGTCTCTCTTGGGGGTGGGTTAACGAGGATTCCTCTCTGCCCTTCCAAAGAATTGCCTATGATTGTTAAGGCAGGGATGACTTTATCTTCACGAGGTGAAATGATTTTGGGTTTAAGAATGGCCTGACTTACTTGTTGTTTCATCTGAATGAGCCAGTCCGAATATGCTTCA
>DAHWEW010000262.1:0-3411 GCA_027326225.1 Legionellaceae bacterium | reverse complement strand
AGCCCGGATTGCCGCCTGGCGTGACATATGTCCAGACATTACCCTGCGCTCCACTTTTATTGTAGGTTTTCCCGGGGAAACTGATGAAGAATTTGAGGAACTCTTGGATTTTCTTGAAAAAGCACAACTCGACAGAGTAGGCTGTTTTCAATATTCACCCGTCAATGGGGCCAAAGCAAATGAATTTGCAAATCCAGTACCCCCACACATCAAGGAAGCACGTTTTGAGCAATTTATGCGGACACAAGCTGACATCAGCCAGAAGAAATTAGCAGAAAAAATAGGTAGCATCCAAACCGTTTTGATTGATGACATCACCGATGAACATGTCATCGCACGTAGTATGGGTGATGCGCCTGAAATTGATGGTTTGGTGTATCTGCCTCATCAAGAAAACATCAAAGTAGGCAAGCGAATGAACGTCACGATTACCGATAGTGACGATTATGATTTGTACGGCGAATGGGGCAACTCATGAAGAACTGTTTTCCTAATTTCTATCACATCCTGACGCTCCTTCTCACACTCATTGTGTCCTGGTTGTAACAGAGTTTGATGTAAAGCATGATGAAAATGTTCATAAGCGTTTTTTAATTGCATAAACTGATCGTGGCTTAAAATGTTGTGATGACATAATTGCTGCATCTGGGAGAGTGTATTCGTACACTCCAGAATATCTTCCAGCGGATGCGATAAAACTAAATACTGTACTAAAAATTCAAGATCAATTAAGCCCCCAGCGCCGTGTTTAATCGGATGAGCGCCCAAATGTCTGTCAATTTTTTCGCGCATCGATTGGATGTCTTGAGCTAATTTATTTTGATCACGCAAAGCATATAAAATTTCCCTTTTTAATTGTATAAAATCAGAATGGATAGCCTTGCTTCCAAACAAAACCCTTGCTCGTAAAATCGCTTGATGCTCCCAGGTCCATGCATGATCGCGTTGATACTCCATAAAGGCATCCAGATGACTGACCAATAATCCAGCCGATCCCGATGGCCTAAGACGCGTATCAACCAAATAAAGAATGCCAGAAGGCATACGAGTGGTTAACATATGTAACATTTTCTGAGTCAGTCTCGTGACGAGGCTTTCATCTTCAGGTGGGACCTTGTGAAGAAAAACCAAATCGACATCTGAATCATAGTTCATTTCTCGACTACCTAATTTACCATAAGCAATAATAGCAAACGAGGACTTCACCCTCATGATTTGAGGATACCGCTCTTTTAATTGCAAGCATGCCCTATGTAATACTTCGGCAATCAACACTTGTGCCACATCGGCTAGAAAACCAGCAATTTGTATCGCATCACAATACCCATATAACTCTGCCCGCAAAGCTCTTAACCAACAGAGCAATTTAAATTGCCGTAACATGTCGTCTTGAGATTCTCTTCCCACACAATGTGCTAGACGTTTTTTCAGTGATTCTTTTAATTCATGGGGCGTTTCGGGTTGCCAAGTATTCTTTTGCGACAGCAGCACCTCAAGTAAAAAAGGATGCTCTACCAATAAAGTAGTGATGAATGGGCTCTTGAGAACCCAGTGTAATAACTCTTGCAATGCCAGTGGATTTTCAATCAGCAATGCCAAATAGGCGCTACGACCAACAATATTCTCAAGCAACCGAAGCACCTGAAGCAATACAGTATCGGTTTCAATCACTTGAGTCAGCTCGGTTAAAAACAATAGCATAAAACGATCAAGACGTATTCGAGCTGTTTGTGACAAGCGACGACACCGAGGTGAATGCCGAAAGGCATGAAGCATCTGATAACAACGTTCTGGTTCTTTAAAATGAAGGCTGGTGAGCAAATTGATGGCCATAGAGGGTTCAATATGACCTTGCCATAAACTGGCCAATTGATTCGCTAAAAGCCGCTTCTCATCTTGATAAAGGTCAGCCTTAGCTAATACTGTCTGAAAAGATCCACTAATAATGCGTTGATACTGATGTAATTTATCTAATAATTGCTCCCAACTATTCATTTCCATGAAAAGCACTAATTGTGCTCTTTTCATTTCATCTATTGGCAAGGAGTGGGTTTGTTGATCATTTTGCATTTGTAATGCATTTTCTAATTTTCGTAGAAATAAATAGGCTTGCTGCAACGCTCGTGTTCGTCTCAACAACCCTTCTTTCTTGAGTAAATAGAGTGCCAAAAGTGCATTTTGCTGTTGAATATTGGGTAATCTCCCCCCTCGAATCAATTGAAAGCATTGGATGATAAATTCAACCTCACGAATGCCACCTCGCCCTCGCTTAATGTCATCAAGCATAGAATTTAATTGCACTTCACGCTCAATCATTGACTTCATACTGCGTAGAGATTCAATCACACTAAAATCAACATAACGTCGATAAACAAAAGGTAAAATAAGATCGTAAAACCAAGCGTCTTCATGAGTGTTGAAACTGATCGGACGCGCTTTGACCATTGCATAGCGCTCCCATTCGCGTCCCTGCTCTTGATAGTAGGTTTCCATGGCTCTGAGCGTACATACCAAAGGACCACTCTCACCGTTAGGACGTAACCGCAAATCAACACGAAACACAAAACCATCTTCAGTGATATTTTGAAGAAGTTGATTAAATTGCTGCACAAGTTTAGTAAAATATTGTTGATTGTTGATGGAATTGGTGCCATTGGTCGACCCTTCGGCACTAAAAACAAAAATCAAATCAATATCAGATGAAAAATTTAATTCTCTTCCCCCCAATTTCCCCATTGCAATGGTATACAGTTTCACGGGTTCACCTTGCTTATCAAGAGGCTCACCAAAGCGCTTGCTTAATTGCTGATCACAATAACTGAGGGTGTGCAAGATAAGGACATCAGCACAATGCGACCACTCTTTCATGGTCTCTTCTGTACGCATGAGATGCGCTAATTCACGTAACAATAAGCGCAACAAATATCGGTGTCTGAAATAACGCAAAGACTCGGCAAACACTTTGGGGGACACATCGAATTCGATGGTCATCACCAATTGTTGATAATCATGGAGAGTCAGTGGCTTTAGGCAGTCATCACTTTGCAATAATTGTTCTAAATGACCTACATTTCGAGCAGCATAATCACTCACATAGAGCAGACATTCGACCGTCTTTTTTAACGGATGAATCAGTTTGGA
Source organism: Legionellaceae bacterium (assembly GCA_027326225.1). Taxonomy (GTDB): domain Bacteria; phylum Pseudomonadota; class Gammaproteobacteria; order Legionellales; family Legionellaceae; genus DAHWEW01. Next base: position 270 of record DAHWEW010000262.1, on the reverse strand, counting down.
AAAATGTTTATCAAATAATGCGCCTTTCGGCAACAAAATATTCGGTATGTTCTTGCTCATCATAGTAAAACTAGTTACCTTAAGAAATCATCTTCTCGTGATCAAGGGATACCTATGAGCCGCCCTTTTTTAGTTGCCTTTTTTTTACTAAGCTTGATTATTGTGCCTAGCTATGCAAAAGATCAACCCCTTCGTGTTGCCGTTAACCCGTACTCTTCTCCTTTTGTCATGCGAGGCAATCATCAAATTTATGGGTTCGACATCGCAATG
>DAHWEW010000261.1:0-3427 GCA_027326225.1 Legionellaceae bacterium | reverse complement strand
ATTGTGTCGTCTCGCCTTAGGGCGATCCGCCATCCTTCGGGCGTTGCCCTCAGGACCGCCATGCCCGCCTGGGGCGTCATGGCGTCCCACGGCGCAGTGCGCCGTGGTCGAACCCGCGCGGGTTCTCATGCCGGCGGTCGCCACAAATTAAAAAACCCCCGCGAGGGTGGTTTTTTAATTTGGTGGAGGCGGCGGGAATCGAACCCGCGTCCGCAAATCCTCTGCCTTTAGATCTACATGCGTAGCCTGGTCTATTGAGTTTAACCGAGTACCCTCCGACTGGCAGGATGATACGCGGCGATTCCCTGAGTTTCGCAGCTTTATACGGGACGAATAAAGTTACTAGCTTATCTTCTATGACCATTGATTCGATACCGGTAAGCAAGCTCGGTCAATGGGGCACCGGTTTTTTGGCGGTGCGCAGTGATGCTTTTGTTCAAAACTATCGAAGCTTATGCAGCGATAGCTTCTCCCTCAGCACCAGCAAATGTTTCATCGTTTGCATTTATGTTTAGTTGAGTCTTTTTTACGAGAGTTCTCATTCTCGGCATGCACTTCAGGTTTCGCAACCCACGTCGAAGCCAGGTCGCCCCCTCACCTTTAATTATAACATAGATGGACTAGGGTAACAAAGCGTCTATGGCTTTTCGAATGGTTTTAAACGAGGTGATAGGCAAATAACGTCTGATGATGTTGCCCTGGCTGTCAACTAAAATTTTGGCGAAATTCCAGGGGATTAATTTCAGCGGCTTTTTTTTGATATGCTGTGCAATATAGTGATAAAGAGGCGAGCGCTCTGGACCATTGACATGGATTTTGGCAAACAGTGGAAAGGTGACGTGAAAACAGCTCGTAGCAAATGCTTTGATTTCTTGGTTTTCACCGGGTTCTTGATGGAGAAATTGATCACAAGGAAAGCCAAGCACCACAAATCCCCTATCCTGATAGTCTCGATACAATGTTTCTAATTGTGCGTATTGTGGAGTAAATCCACAGCGGCTGGCAACGTTCACTATCAATAGCACTTTACCGCGATAAGACTGAAGCGTAGTCGTTTCTCCGTCCATGGTCTTTACTGGGACATCATACAGGGATATTGGTGCAGAGCATTCAGTCACTATGTTTGCATTCATGTCTACTCCGCTCCTTAGTGAATCCCGTTGTGTCGTAACAGGGCATCCATTTTTGCCTCTCGCCCTCTAAATTGAACAAAAGCATCTCGTGCTTTGCATGAACCACCGACTTCAAGAATATGATGTAAAAAATCACGACCGGTTTTGGGGTTAAACACACCTTCTTCTTCAAAACGAGAAAAAGCATCGCTAGAAAGAAGCTCAGCCCATTTGTAACTATAGTAACCAGCTGCATAGCCTCCTGCGAAAATATGACTAAAGCTATGTTGGAACCGATTGAATGGAGCAATAGGAACAACCGATGTATGATGGCGGACTTCTTTCAGAATCGATGCAATAAAGTGCTCTTTTCCAGTTTGATATTCACGATGGATCCGAAAATCAAAAATGGAAAACTCCAATTGACGCATCATCGCCATTGCTGATTGGAAGTTTTTTGCAGCGATTAACTGATTTAACAAGGTTGTCGGAAGAGGCTCATTTGTATCGACATGAGCGGTTAAAAGAGCCAAACCTTCTTCCTCAAAACACCAGTTTTCAAAAAATTGACTCGGCAATTCTACTGCATCCCATTCAACTCCATGAATACCAGATGCGGCCAAATAATCCACTTTTGTCAGTAAATGATGTAGGCAATGACCAAATTCATGAAATAAAGTTAATACTTCGTCATGTGATAGAGTAGGGGGTTTCTCAGTTCCTGCCTTAGCAAAATTACAAGTTAAAGTGGCAATTGGTAATTGAATACGCCCATCGGCCAATTTACGCCTGGTTTGACAAGAGTCCATCCATGCTCCACCTCGTTTGTTTTGTCGTGCAAAAAGATCGGCATAAAGATAACCTCGAACCTGATTTTTTTCATCAAGCACTTGATAACAGGCGACTTCTGGGTGCCAAACATCAACGTCTGTGACTTCTTCAATGGTCATGCCATAAAGTTTATGAATAATGCTAAATAACCCATCCATGACTCTTGGAAGAGGGAAGTAAGGGCGTAATTCTTCTTCACTGATTGCATAACTCGATATTTTCTTTTTTTCTGACAAATATGCAATATCCCAAGGCTCTACGTGCTCCATCTGATACACGTCTTTCGCAAACAATTGTAACGCTTTAAACTCTTCTAAGGCTTGAGGATGCGCGCGTTTAGTCAAATCATTCAGGAAGTGAAGGACTTGCTCTGAAGATTTGGCCATTTTTGTAGCTAAAGATAGCTCAGCATAATTAAGGAACCCTAATAGTTTGGCTTTTTCATCTCGCAAGGACAATATTTCATCCATAATCGCTGAATTATCATATTTCCCAGCAGTAGGGCCTTGATCAGATGCTCTGGTGACATATGCTTTATATATTTCTTCACGTAATAAGCGATCGTCAGCATAAGTCACTACTGCAACATAACTTGGGAATTCAAGATTCAATACCCAGCCAGGTAAGCCTTTTTCTTTCGCCAACTGACTAGCTGTTTGCAATGCATGCAACGGCAATCCTTTCATACGTGTTTCATCAGTCACATGAATCTGAAAGTCTTGTGAGGCATCTAATACGTGATTTTCATACTGAGTAGCAAGGAGAGAAAGACGTGTTTGAATCTCTTCAAACCGATGCTTATCTTCAGATGATAAAGCAACCCCAGAGAGCTCAAAATCACGTAAGGTATCATCTATGATCTTCCGTTGTACGTTATTTAATACACTTTTGTCTAATGAGCGGATAGCATCGTACAAGGCGCGGTTGTGGCCTATGGTTGCTTCATAAAGAGATAGCTTTGGTAAACATGCTTCATAGCAACTTCTTAATTGAGAAGAATTCACCACCGCATGCAAGTGGGCAAATGGTGACCAAAATCGCTCTAGAGCATCTTCCATATCATCAAGAGGCTCTATCAAGTTATCCCATGTAAAATGGGTATGACTAGATAATAATACCTCTATTTGTTGTATATGATCTTTTAATAATGCATCTAAATGCTCTGAATATAAATCAATATCGATGTTGCAAAATTGCGGTAAAGAAACGGCTGACATGTTTACTCCTTAAAGAAAAGGCAATGAGCCTAAATGCTCATTGAGCAAGCCTCCTCTTCATCAAGCGCTTCTGTATACGTTGGAGAGGAACTTGGATTCGGCTTAAAGAAACCATTGGTTCCAACACTTTTTTGTAAATCTGGAGGAAGTGTTATTCTATCGACGGGCCTTTGTTTATCTACCCAATTGCTAGCCAAGTAACAGGCAATGGTCATCAACACAGCCAAAGCTCCACCTATCAAAGGAATAATAGGATTAAACGCAAAG
>DAHWEW010000260.1:0-3428 GCA_027326225.1 Legionellaceae bacterium | reverse complement strand
GACAATCAGAAACCCGTTTAAGGACGGTAAAATGGCGGTATTAGACATAGCGCTATGAATAGATGAGTTTTTAAGATAGTTCATTTGATTGCTGTCATGCCATCTGGCGATCGGATCTTGACGCTCAATCTGTAAGAGGGTTTTTTTTAGCGTGTTATCATAAAGCGCTACGATTTTGGCGAGTGGAGCATTGGTTTTGAGCGCTTCAGCAAGGATATCTTTTAGCACGTAAAGATTAACAATATATTCTCCAAATCTTTGTTGAATAATGAATGTGGGTTTACCCAGATCATTTATTTTAATGGGACCATAAATGGTGCGTGATACTGTATTTTGTTTAAGTAGTGGAGGTACGTGATTGAAAGTACTGCAAATCAGCGGTTTTGTTTCATCAATGATAGCGATTGCAGATAAACGAGGATTATTAAAAATCAATTGATTTAATGCAGGTCTTAATCGAGCATCACAATGTTTCATCTCATGTTCATTGATGTTTATCCTATAGATCGATTGCATTAACTCATTGATGAGACCTTCCATGTTATTGCTGATGCCATCTGAGATACTTGCTAAACGTTGTTTTTTATAAATTTGCTCTTGTTGCCAAATGTAATACGAGGTTAAAGTGATGAAAAAGGTAAATAAAATCCACCAAATGATTTTTAAGACCAGTTCTGCTCTCATTTGCTTCATGCAATTTGCCTTTATCGGTTCACTTGAGGTACGCGATATGGTTTTCCTTCATTTAAGTGTAGGCGGTTTTTAAAGCTATTTATAGTGAACCAACACTTCAATAGATTGCTTTTATTGCGGCTAAAGTGATATCTGCCAGTTGTTCTATTGTGTGTGGTTCGGTTGTTAGTGGTGGTAGCCAATAAAGTGTATTTCCAAGCGGACGAAGTAGGGCCCCTTTTTTTTGTGCTTCAAGATGGAGCCGATAACCAATGCGAGGGTCGTTTGCTCGCGTTTCTAAATCGCCAGCAACCATTGCCCCTAAAGTGCGGACATGGTGAATTTTACCACTTTCTCGAGCGATTTCCTTAAAGTACTGGTGCATCAATCGTCCTAATTCTTTTGCACGTTGATTGATATGAAGAGAGGTCATGGTTTCTATCGTTTGAAGTGCTGCACTCACTGCAAGAGGATTTCCACTATAAGTATGGGAATGGAGAAAGGATTGACCGTCAGCAACATCATGGTAAAAAAGATCATAGATGGCACTATCAATTAATACACAGCTCAAGGGTAAGGTTCCTGAAGTCAGACCTTTAGAGATACAGATGAGATCAGGGGTAATATTGGCATGATGACAAGCAAGCCATTGTCCTGTACGGCCAAAGCCTGTCATGATTTCATCCGCGATAAGATAGATTTGATTCTCTTCTGTCCATGCTCTTAATTTACGCAAAAAGTCTCTGCTATAAATAAGCATTCCGCCTGCACCTTGAATCAGCGGCTCTATGATGAGTGCACACACGTTCTCTTTGATAGCCTCCAATTCTTTTAACGCGGCTTCCCAAACCAGAGAGCAGTCGTGCCATAAGGGATCTTCTTCATTTAAAACATAGGGTATGTTTTGCAAAAAGTGACAACTTGGTCCCAAGTCTCTAAAAGGCTGTTTATACAGTCCTAAGTCACTCACACTCAATGTAGCCAAAGTTTCACCATGGTAGCTATTTTTTAAGGCGATAAATTGATTACGAGTTGAAAATCCTTTTTTTTGATTGGCATGCAAGACCAATTTCATAGCGATTTCTACAGCACAAGCCCCATCGCTAGCAAAAAATAAATGTTGTAAGCCACTGATTTCAGAGAGACGGATGCCTAATTGAACCAGTTTGGAATAAGTCGTACCCGCTCCTAAGACATGTTCAAATGTTGATAATTGTTCATTGATGGCATTGATAACAGCAGGAAAGCCATGACCTAAGGACTTACACCACCAACTAGAAATACCATCAATGATAGGGCCACGATCGGTGTATAAGTAACTGCCTTTCGCGCCATGAACAATCAATGGTGGGTTTGTTGCTAAGTCTTTCATTTGGGTACAAGGGTGCCAAATGTGTTTTAAATCTTCAGCGAGAAGTGACTCATGATTAACCATTTTATATATTTTGGTTGACAACAAAGGGAACGACTTTATCATGTTCAATAAGAATAAAAAATAGGGAGTCAAAGTGGAGAAGTCATCAGATTCTTGGGCCATCAATGAAGTCAAAGCGATTTATGAGCAACCTTTTAATGATTTACTTTATAAAGCGCACACCACCCATATGTTGCACCATGAAGCTAATACCTTACAAATGTCAACACTCTTAAGTATTAAAACCGGTGCGTGCCCTGAGGATTGTGGATATTGTTCACAAAGTGGACACCATAAAACACATGTTGCCAAAGAAAAATTAATGTCTGTAGAGCAAGTTCTTAAAGCTGCTAAAGAGGCTAAAGAAGGGGGGGCAACGCGATTTTGTATGGGGGCGGCTTGGCGTAGTCCACCGTGCTCTGCCATACCCGAACTCACACAAATGATTGCAGGCGTGAAAGAAATGGGTCTTGAAACCTGTATGACGCTTGGCATGCTCACATTTGAACAAGCAACAGAGTTAAAGGAAGCAGGCCTTGATTATTATAACCATAATATTGATACGTCCCCAAGTTACTATGAAAAAGTGACGACGACGCGTACGTTTGATGATCGCTTACAAACCTTAGAGCATGTTCGTCGTGCCAATATCAATGTCTGTTGTGGGGGTATTTTAGGCTTAGGTGAAAGTAGAGAAGATAGAATTGAGTTTTTATGTACTCTAGCTAATCTTGAAGAACCTCCGGAAAGTGTGCCTATTAACCGATTGATTCCGGTTGAAGGGACTCCTTTGGCTAAGGCCGTGCCTGTTGATGGCATTGAGCTGGCACGTACCATTGCCACTGCAAGACTTTTGATGCCTAAAAGTAAAATACGTTTAACCGCTGGTCGGACTGAAATGAGTGATGAATTACAAGCGCTTTGTTTTTTTGCGGGCGCTAATTCAGTTTTTATAGGTGATAAATTACTCACTGAAGACAACCCACAACGAGAAAAAGATCAAACTCTTTTTGCAAAACTTGGGTTACGCCCCGAGCCCCTTTTGTCACTTGAGCAATAGATTGAACCAAACGTTGACCCTGCAATTAAAGGAATATACCACCGCTTTGGTACAGCAGGGTCTACATCGGCAACGGCGTGTGTGTGAATCAGATGAGCATGTTATTCATTTCAGTAGTAATGATTATTTGTCATTATCCTCACATCCTCTTCTCAAACGCGCTTATCAAGAAGGGATCTCACGTTATCGACATGGCAGTGGGGGCTCCATGGTTGTTTGTGGGTATCATGACGTGCATAAAACGCTCGAACGCGCGTTTAGTGAGGCATTGAACGTAGACGA